>JBFWRO010000108.1:0-7802 GCA_050248865.1 Thermomicrobiales bacterium
GTCACATCCAGTTGATCATATGATGCCCCCTGCCAGGCGTGGACGTGCCTGACGCATGCGCCGGAGGTGTCTTGGTGCCCAAATTCGCCAGTATTTCCACTTTCATCGATCGACTTGTCTCCAATGGAAGAACCCCCGGGGCCGGACTGGCAATTGCAGTCGAAGGCCAGCCTGTTTACGAGCACTTTGCCGGATTTGCGCGTGAGGGACGCCCCTCCGGTCCGGAATCTGTGTGGCCCGTGGCTTCGATCACGAAGCTCTACACCGCCGCCGCGATCATGAGACTTGTCGAGCAGGGCCTCCTGACGCTCAACCTGCCTGTCCAAAAGGTGCTGCCTGAGTTCGAAGGTGGGGAATACGGGAAGATCACGCTCCGTCAACTGCTCACCCATACCTCGGGATTACCCTATGAGTCGCCCAGCCATGAAGATCGTCTCTCGGAAAGAGCGCCGGTCGATGCCATGACGGACGAGGCCGTGACGCTCGAACTCGAGTTTGCTCCAGGCACGCGCCAGCTCTACAGCGATCTTGGATATGCGGTGGCAGGCCGCATGGCGGCACGAGCCTCAGGCCAAACGTTCGAGGCACTGGTGCGGCATCACCTGCTGGACCAAGCCGGCCTCCGGGAAACGTGGCTTCCGGCTCCAGATTCGGTGTATTCCAGAGTTGCGCATGTCGAAGGCGCTGTCGGTCGCACACCCGACACGGAAATGTATAACTCCGCGTATGGGCTCAGTCTCGCCCATCCTGCGTTTGGTGCAGTCGCGACCCTCTCGGATCTCCTGTCATTTGGTCTGCTATTTGATCCGTTTGCCGCTCCTTGCTTCTTCGCGAGGGCCTCACTGGACGTGATGACCACCGATCAGACGTGTGGCGACGTTCCTGGCGACTCCGTCATCGAACCAGCCGGAATCATCCATCCCTGGGGAATCGGCTTCATGTTGAAGGGACGGTCTTCGATTCCGGAACTGGCGTCACCTGGGAGCTATGGTCATGGCGGCGCCACTGGCTGTTACCTGTGGATCGATCCCGCCCGGCGCGCAACGATCGCCTTTGTCTCGAACAAACATTATCGCAGCGATCCGGACGACCTCATGCCGCGACTCGACCAGGTGCTCAACGTTGTGCTGGGGGAATTATCGCGAGAATGACAGGGTGGGTCTCTTGTCCATCTGACAAGAAGCCGGGCCAGCGCGGAAGCTGACCCGGGCGACTTCGTTTAAAAACGCTGTGGTCTTAGGACACGACCTCCACGAACTGTCCGGAAACGTAACCTGCTTCGCCAGTTCCCGGTACTTCAACGGGCACCCACTCACCAACCGAGGCGCCCGTCACCGAAAGCTCGGAGCCAGTCGGAATCACGGTGATGATCGCAGAATCGACCGCAGGTTGTTCCCGCAGGTTGACGTCGGCGGTCGTGACGACCACCGATCCGATGGCGGCGGCGGCCGTGGTAACCGTCGACAGCCCTTGTCCGAGAAAGACATAGACGAGCGTCGAGCCATTTGTGCCGCGCAACAGGGAAACCCCGGAGAATCCAGAATTGTTCCGCTCGCGGACGCCGGCCGCCAGCTCATCACCCTGCAGGTTGCCGCCAATCTCGCCGCAGGCGACGAGCGACGGATCATCGATACTCGCGCGAACGACGATCGAGTGCCGGGTATCAATGAGATCTTGCAGAGAGGATTCAACGGTTGTCACACTTCGCCCCATCAGTGCGGCTGGTGGCACCGCAGTCATGCCTTCATTGGCTTCGATGTCGAGGAGTTCGAAAACCGACGAACCGTCTGCGGTGTCGCATGACCCCTCGATGATTTCAGCAAAGAACGGAGGAGCGAAGCCCGCGTCGGTGCCGTTTCGCGTGATGGGCAGGCAGACGGCCGTTCCGCCAGTGTCAGTGCCTCCCGTTGACTCGGTGGTGCCACCGGTGCCTGTAGTGTCGACAGTCTGCGAACCTCCAACGGCCGTGTCGGCGTTCACAACAGCGGGGCGCAGCACCGCGGCACCCGCAGCCATGACAGACATGGCCTTTAAGAGACTGCGACGCGAGGGCGCGCTGGAAAACGCGCGTGCGAGTGCGTCGAACCGAGGTGCATCCATCGAGGACTGGCTCCTTCCGTCACCGTGCAAGCGGGGAAGGGCCGAGGGGTGCCCGGAGCGCACGTACAATATCTACGTACACTCTACACGTCCGTACAGCGATTTCAAGATTTTCCCGTATGTCACGGACAGGCGGGAAAACCGCGCATATCCAAGCCAATAGCAGGGGCTGGTCAGAGTCGCCCTACGTACGAACGCGACTAACAGGCGGTGTCCAGCGGTCAACTGCGGCGATTGCAGCGTTGCACCACCCGAGGACTTCCTCGATCAATTTGAGGGATTCCCAGGAATTCGGGTCAAACCAGGCCGATCCTGCGGAGGGCGAGCCACTCACGTATTTTGCGAAATACACGATATCGATATGCTCGTGGGAGCCGCCAATGCGGGTTATCTGGACTCCCGCTGGCCTGCAGAGCTGTTCCGGTTGACCTGCTATCGCCGTCGCGTTGAGTTGATCGCCGACAATCTCGATTGAGATGCCGGTTTCCTCGAACACCTCTCGCCGCGCGGCATTGTCTGGGAGTTCATTGGGTTCGACATGCCCACCAGGAGGTAGCCACCGATCGAGCTTTGTATGGAAGTGAAGAAGAACGCGAGCTTCAGAAACAACGAAAACTGCAACGGTGAAGTCGCGAGAAGGCTCGTCCGACGTCGATCCAGTCAATGGCGCGCAGTTCCGTCGCTTCCAGATATGGACGCATCCTGCTCGCGACGTGACAGCCAGGCTGTGGCGGCTGCTTCGAGCCATTGCCATTCGAGTTCTGGATCGACGTTTGGATCACCACCGGACGATGCTCGAGCAGCGGCAGTCAGCGGACCTGGAGAGCGCGACGCGCGTTCCGTGATCATCTGACCAGCGACCGGCATTTCACCTTCGTTTGTCGGTGCGGGCGATGCTGATACGTGGGGGGTTGTCTTGCCGACCGAATCAAGAGGGTCGGGCCACGAAGTGTCCCAATCGGCAAGCAGATCGTTCATGCCCGAAAGCGCATCCTGCTGCGGCGATGGAGGCTCAACCGGCATCGGCTCCGCATCAAACGATGGGTTGTTGGCATGGTTGTGATTCTGGCGGGCCCATTCTTCAGCATAAAGCGTCGAGGCAGTGTCCGCAGCGCCGCCATGCACCGGTCGGGAACGAAAGTCGATGGCACTTGCCATCGAGCGAGCCCGCGCCGAGTGCCATTGGCGCGCGGTGGGCGTCATTTCCGCCACAGGATTTGTGTCCTTGAGGATGACATTCCGGATCAAATTCCAGGTGCCGACGAGCAGCGCATGAAAGCCCAGGAGAAACGCCCACGGAATGAGCGTATCGGCCGACCAGAAATTTCCGGGTGAGCTGTACACATTCCACGGAACGAGCACGACCAGAGCCCCGAAAAAGAAAAGGGCGTTCAAGGTCAATAGACCGGTACCAGTCAACCAGTCGACAAGGTTACGGCCGTTATGTGCCAGCATTCTTGTCTGGCGCACCGTACTCATATGGCTTTTCCCTACCGCACGGACCTGACAACTCCAGAGCCACCTGGAATCGATGAGGAGAGCGCCGGTTCGGACACGTCCTCGTATCCAGAAACGCGGCAACAGACCATGCGGTTCCCTCATTGGTCATTCTACCTGCCGGCAAGTCAGTCGCCAACCCCCTCGATGCCGGGCGAGCACCTGTGAACCTACTCCCAGTGAACGAGCATCCAGGGCTACGTTCAATCGAAAAAGGGGCATCGGCCGATCGTTTTCAGATTGTTCCCGGCGAATGTCGCGGCCATGCAAGCACACATCCCGGGACGCTCGACCTGCGTCTGGGACGGCCAACGTCGCACGACCGGTGTGATAGACTGCAGTCTTGGAAATTGTTTGTCCCGCACGCTGCAATTGCATCTCGCTGGAGCACGATAGAGAGCCAGAATGGATAGTTTCGTCCCTGTTCCGCCACGAGAACGAGCGGGGGCTCGCACGCCGTTGCGCTGTCCCATCTGTGATAGTGAGTTGTCCCAAACCACCATTCGGGACATTGGCGGAATCACCGCAGACCTGAATTGGCAGGTGCACGCGGGGCAGTGCCCGACGCATGGCTGGTTTCAGGCTGAGGTGATTTCTCGTCCTCCAAGAGAGATTTTTCCGGTGACCCGGCCTTTTGGGGCGGCCCGCCGCGTGATCGTCGACGGAGAGGAACTGTTCTCTTTTTCGACGGTATGGAACGATGTACCACCTGCGATCAAGTTTTCGAAGGTCGACCCGCTCGATCCTCAATTCTGGCGCGTGCGTCGCGGGGTAGAACAGGGCGCCTGAGGTGTAGCAGGTCGCTCCTGCAAAGGGTGACTCCCGAATACTGGTCTCCGCAGGCCACCCCCTCCACGCGTTAACTTCGAGGTCGATGTCAGGGTGGAAAATCTTTCTACGACTCCAACGCCAAACGAGTATTCCGCACCGGCCGGTTCTGAGCCACGGACGCTCGTGGAGCGTGGTCGTAGCCTGACCCCGATTTCCCTTCTGCTGGTCATCCTGATCGCCTACTTCGTCATCGAGGTCAAGGCGGTTGTCGTCCTTATTGTTCTCTCCTTCCTCTTCGCCACGATCATCGAACGCCCGGTCAACCGGTTGCAGCGGCAGCATATTCCCCGGGCGTTAAGCATCCTGGTCGTCTACGCGATCATCATTACCGTTCTGGGGGCAGTGACCTACCTGCTGGTGCCCACGATCACTGAAGAGGCAAACCGGTTCCGCACGGAGGCTCCCGAGTCACTGCGAGAACTTCAGCGTGATTGGCGGACCAGTGACAACGGCATTCTTCGCGGCCCGGGCGCTGACGGTCTGCGCTCACTCATTTCCGCCATCGAGAGACCTCCCGAAATCCCTGAGCAGTACGCAATTTCCCTGATCACGGGCATCACCGGTGGGGTCATTGGGTTCGTGACCATTTTCGTCATCACGTTCTACTATTTGATGGAAAAACCGTTTACCCAGCGCGTCATTCTGATGCAGCTCAAACCGACAACCGCTTTGCGGGTTGGACGAATTTGGGCCGATGTCGAGCAGCAACTCGGGCGCTGGATGCGGGGTCAGTTCACCCTGATGGTCATCATCGGCATTGCGTCGACGACTGCTTACGGGTTGCTTGATGTTCGCTTCTGGCCGGTTCTGGGACTCATAGCCGGAATCACCGAAGCGATTCCAATCATCGGTCCATGGATAGGTGGTGTTCCTGCAGTTGCTGTGGCGATGACCCAATCCTGGGAAAAGGCTCTTATGGTTGCTGGGGTAGCCGTGGCCATCCAGTTGACCGAGAACTGGATCCTCGTCCCACGAGTCATGAAGGGCGCGGTTGGATTGACTCCGCTGACGGTGTTCCTGGCCATTCTCGTTGGCACTGAATTCATGGGAGTCTTGGGAGCGCTCTTATCGATCCCGATTGCGGCGGCGATTCAGGTCATCGTTTCTGATTTGATAAAGGCGCGGCGCGCCGCCGATCAGATGCCGCAAACGGTGTCCAGCTGGAGGTGGCTCGGGGAGCGGTTGATGCCTGAAAGGGACCCCTGGAGCCGACCTCCGCCAGCAGCGCAAACGCAAATTAGCCGAACTGACCTGATGTCAGAAACCCAGCGACGCCCCAGTCCACCGAGTTCTCCGGAAGCGAGTGATACGGCGGACTCGGAAAAGGGCAGCATTCCCAAACCTTCGCCTGCTACTGACTGAACTCCTGCCCCTCGGACCGGCACTATGCTCGTGGGCGCGGCGGTCGGATGAGCAAGTCGATCGACTCGTCGTGAATCTCGAAAACCCAACCTGCCACGCTGACGATCGCCGGTGAGCTGACTTCTCCATGGCGCAACTCGACGTCGATGCCGTCGATGACATAATCTTGCCTGGCATCGCGCGCAAACGGGTGGCGGGGATTGCGATAGATAGCACGCGTGCCGCCCGCGAGTTCGACGGCCGCCGAGGCCAGCTCATATGCACGTTCCTCTGTTATTGCAGTCATTTGCCGGGTTCCCCTCACAGCGAGCAGATAGGGTTGAAGGATACGAGACCGGTCCTGGCGCTGGCTCTCACGAGGTACTCTGCAGCCGCGGAACGTTCCAACCAGGGGCCGGTATTTCTGGTATTGTGCGGCCGAAGTTGACCCGTCCATGCCCGATCCGGCGCAAGGAGTCCCGAACACCATGCCAACTGCTGAAGCTTCCCTCCGAAGTCAAGTGGATGAAATTCTGCCCGGCGTCATTGCTGACCGCCGTCATCTGCATCAGCACCCAGAGCTCGGCTTCCAGGAATACGAGACCGCTGCATACATTGTCAAACGGCTCGAGTCACTGGGTGTCACCGATATTCGCACGGGTGTCGGCAAGACTGGCGTCACCGGTTTGATTCGCGGGGCTGCCGGTGAGCAATCCACCGGGCCCACCGTGATGCTGCGTGCCGATATGGACGCACTGCCGATCCAGGAGGCCAATGATGTCGACTATCGTTCGATGAACGCAGGCGTAATGCACGCATGTGGTCACGATTCGCATGTGTCGATGCTTCTGGGTACGGCGCGAATTCTGACGGACAACCGAGATCGATTCGCGGGCACTGTGAAGCTGCTCTTTCAACCCGCGGAGGAGGGTGGGGGCGGTGCCAGCGCGATGATTGCCGATGGTGCGCTCGAGAATCCGACCGTCGATGCCACGTTTGGCATTCACATCTGGCAGGAAGCCGATCTGGGGACTGTCGAAGCCAGGGCTGGAGTTGCGATGGTCGGCGCCGATGGCTTCACCGTCACGATCCATGGCCGAGGTGGGCATGGCGCTGCGCCAAATCGCTGCGTCGATCCGATCGTCGTCGGTTCCACACTCATCAACGCTCTGCAGACGATCATCTCCCGGGAGAAGGATCCCACGGTGCCGGGCATCGTCACGGTCGGATCGTTCCGGTCGGGCGAGGCATTCAATGTCATCCCGGATACGGCAACGTTGAAGGGCACCATTCGCTCAATTTCCGCGGAGCAAAGGGACGGCATCAAGGAACGGCTTGCGGCCCTGGCAACCAATGTGGCAAATGGAATGGGAGCATCAGCGACGGTTGAGTATGCCTTTGGCGCGCCGCCGGTGATCAATGATCCTGATATGACCGCCATTGTCCGTGGCGCGGCAGCGGAGGTTGTGGGAGCCGCTGGGTCGGTGGATGGGCCGCTCAAGTCAGTCTCCGAGGATTACAGCCTTTTCCTGGAGCAGGTCCCTGGCTGCTACTTCTTTGTGGGAAGCCGCAACAAGGAGCGGGGACTTGTCTGGGGGCACCACCATCAGCAATTCGACATCGATGAAGAAGCAATGGGCATCGGCATTGAAACGATGGCGCGAACCGTGCTCCGCTACTTTGCATCGAACAATTAGGCAGTCGAGTGTGGAAAGGACGGAGCAACGATCATGGTAACCGCGAATCCACCGATTCGAGCGGAAATCGATGAAATTCTTCCAGGCGTCATCGCAGATCGCCGGTACCTGCACGAGCACCCTGAGCTCGGTTTTCAGGAGTTCGAAACAGCGAAGTTCGTCGCCGAGCGGCTCGGTTCCATGGGTCTCGACGATATCCGAACCGGTATTGCTGTGACCGGCGTCACCGCGCTCATACGCGGCACGAAGCCGTCGTCCGGCGCGGAAAAAGTCGTCCTGGTGCGGGCTGACATGGATGCCCTGCCGATTCAGGAGGAGAACGACGTCGACTATCGC
>JBFWRO010000109.1:0-7764 GCA_050248865.1 Thermomicrobiales bacterium
TCCACCCATAACTCCGTGCCGCCAGGACGAATCTGCAAACGGGCCGGCGCCGCTGTGAGTTTCAAGACGGGATTCTCGAGATCCGGATAGGGAATAGCGATCTTCGTCGTCTCATTCGTCGTCATCGAATTTGCTCCTTCCGCGGGTGGGCGGCGTCGGGTTTCCGTGTCAGGCGATCCGGGCGCCTCAGCCTCTATGATAGGACGAGCAACAAGGCCCAATGGTCCACGTTGGGCGGCATCGGGAGAAGCGCTTTGCCTGAACAACCGACGGTCTGCCTGTCATTCGATTTCGACGCCATCTCGATCTGGGTCGGTCCACACCAGGCGACCTCACCGAGCCTGATCTCGCGAGGAGAGTTCGGAGCGGTGGCCGTGGGCCGCATTCTTCAGTTGCTCGAGCGATTCGGCGTCGAGGCGACATTTTTCATTCCCGGCCACACAGCAGAAACCTATCCCGACCTGACCCGGGCGATCGCGGCGTCCGGACACGAAATCGGACATCATGGCTATTTGCACGAGCGGCCAGGCGACTTGTCTCCGGACCAGGAGCGAGCCGTGCTGGTCCGAGGGCTGAATGCCCTGGAATCGGTGACGGGAGCGCGACCGACCGGATACCGTTCTCCTTCCTGGGACAATACCCCGCACACCATCGACATCCTTATCGAGCATGGATTTCGCTACGAAAGCTCCCTGATGGCCAATGATTTCACGCCGTACTGGTGCAGAACAGGCGATGTCATTCAGGAAGATGGGCCATATGTGTTTGGCGAACCCGTCGACCTGGTGGAAATGCCGGTCAGCTGGCTTCTCGATGACTTCCCTCATTTCGAGTTCCTGCGGTCGGGGCCACACGTATTCCCGGGATTGGCCGCTGCGAGCAAGGTCGAGGAGATCTGGAGCGACGAGTTCGCCTATATGCATCGCGACATTCCCGGCGGCGTCTTCACCCTGACGATGCATCCTCAGATCATCGGGAGGGGCCACCGCTTGCTCATGCTCGAGAGACTGATCGAGCGGTTTCAGGCTGCTGGCGCCCAGTTCACGACACTGGCGCGGGCGGCAGAGTCGTTTCGCGACCGAAGCGCGAGGACGTAGAACGTTGTGGGAAGATCGCTGTTCCACCTGCACGGGCCTCGATGGCGCCGGCAGGAAACCGTGATGTGCGTTTCCCGCTTCAGACCGATATTCTGGGGACGACGATCTGCGACCTGCATGAATCGCCGTTTCCTGAGTTGCGCTCCCGGTGGGCTGCCGGTATAGTGGTTTCATGATGAATGCGCACATTGCCTTCACCAGCCCCAAGTACGCGACCGACGTCATGACTACCATGATGATTACCAAGCGCGTGCCTGTCGGGGCCCGGGTGAGTGCTTAGCGAGCGCGTCTGAAGCACAAACAGCGGCAACGACAGGCGGGGGCGACAAGGCTCCCGTTTTTTTGTTGCCTTCAGGATGGAGCAACGATCGATGATCGTTCTGAAATTCGGCGGCACATCTGTTGGCACCCTCGAACGCGTTCGCGATGCCGCATCGATCATCGAAGCACAGGCCAAACCGCGCGCCGTCGTCGTCAGCGCGGCCAGTGGCGTGACCAATATGCTGCTCGACGCTGCGCGGTTGTCTGCGGCGGGTGATATGCCCGCAACTCACGTGATAGTGGAAGCAATCGAGGCCAGGCACCACGAGATCATTGGCGGCATCCAGTCTGATGAAGAACGGAAGGTGGCGCGCAGCATCGTCGATGCACTGCACGGAGAGTTGCGACGCGACCTCGATGAAGCTCGCATTGCCAGCTCGACGAGCCCCGCACTCTCCGATCAAATCGTCTCCATTGGTGAGCGCTCGATGAGCGTCATGATGGCCGCCACCCTGCGGGACCGCGGCACGCCTGCAGCACACGTCTTCGCCCATGACGTGATCGCCACAGATGACCGGCATGGCAATGCCCGCCCGGACAGGCATCGCACCCGGGAACAGGCGGAAGAACGAGTCCGACCATTGCTCGACGGTGGTCTGACAGTGATCATGACCGGATTCATCGGTGGCGCGCCAGATGGATCGATCACAACGCTGGGGCGCGGCGGTTCTGACTACAGCGCCACCTTGCTCGGCGCTGCGCTGATGGCCGAGGAGGTTCAGATCTGGACGGACGTCCCGGGCGTGTTGACCGCCGATCCCCGGGTTGTGAAGAACACCCGTGTCGTGCCACAGATCAGCTTCGACGAAGCACAGGAGCTGGCCCATTTCGGGGCCAAGGTGCTTCATCCCCGGACCATCCGGCCCGCTGTTGCGCTCGACATTCCCGTCCGCATTCTATCGACATTTGCGCCGCAGGAGCCCGGGACCCTCATCACGCGAGAGTCGTCGAATCAGCAGTTGAAAGCGGTAAGCGTGATGAGCGGGCTGCAGCTTCTGACGGTCGATGTTCCTGAGCTCGAGGATCTTTCCGGAGCGGCGTCGAAGGTCTTCGGCACACTGTACGAGGACCGGGTCGAGGTCGTCCTCGTTTCCCAGGCTTCCTCTCGAAGGCGCATGACATACCTCATCGATGGCACCTCGTCAGGAGGATGCGACCCTGTGCTGGAACGCCTCGCCGACTCCCTCCAGGATTTCGAGGCAATTGTGGGATGCACGCCAGATGTGGCCATCGTCGCCGCTGTCGGTCATGGCGCCGCCGAGCAGCCCAAGGCCCTCTCCCAGCTTCTGGCGGCATTGGGCCGGGAAGCAATTCCGATTCTTGCCTCAAGTCAGCAAGCCTCCAATGCGGCGCTTGTCGCCGCGATACCTTCACAGTTTGCGGAGCGTGCCTTGCAGGCCGTGCACCGCGAGTTCATCCGGCCACAGGCGGAAAGCGGGCGCCTTCGCCGCAGGCGTCGCTCACAGCTGATGGGCGAAGCCATGCGAGTTGGATAGCACATTCGGTCAGTGAGCCTGCCGGCGATGGTTTCGATAGAGAAAGGGTTACAGCGTCGTGAGTGAAGATAAGCGAATTCCGGTCGCAGTCCTGGGCGCAACGGGAAGCGTTGGCCAGCGATTCGTCCAGCTCCTCGAGCACCATCCCTGGTTTCAGGTTGCCGAGCTTGTTGCGTCGGAGAGGTCAGTCGGGAAACCTTACCAGGAGGCGACGGAGTGGCGCCTCGATGCCTTCATGCCAGAGAAGACAGCGAGCCTCGTTGTCAAGGATTACGCCGATCCCATCAGTAGTCCGGTCGCATTTTCGGCGCTTCCGGGAGAGGTAGCCGCCGAAATCGAGCAGCGGCTCGCCCTCGAGGGTCACGCGGTTCTCTCGAACACCTCGACGCACCGGATGGAGCCCGACGTCCCGCTCCTGATTCCTGAGGTCAACCCGGATCATGTGCGGGCCATCGAGGTGCAAAAGGCGGGCCGCGGCTGGTCCGGTTTCATTGCCACGAACCCAAACTGCTCGGCAATCCACATGGTGCTGACGTTGAAGCCCCTGCACGATGCGTTTGGCCTCGATGCCGTGATGGTGACAACCATGCAGGCTGCCTCGGGGGCCGGATACCCGGGCGTGCCCTCTCTCGACTCGATCGACAATGTCGTGCCGTTCATCCGCACCGAAGAGGAAAAAATGGCGGAGGAAACCGGCAAATTGCTCGGATCATGGGATGGTGAGTTCGTTCCGGCGGAAGTCATCGTCAGCGCATCGTGCAACCGGGTGCCAGTCCGCGATGGTCACACCGAATGCGTGTCACTCAGAATGCAGGTCGAAGCGTCGCCAGAGGAAGTGGCCGACGTATTGAGCGCGTTCCGAGGTCGTCCACAGGAACTCGATCTGCCAAGCGCGCCCAAACGGCCAATTGTGGTGCGCGCGGAGCCAAATCGTCCTCAGCCGATCCTGGACCGCACGACCGAGAACGGCATGGCGTCGGTTGTCGGGAGAATCCGGCGATGTCCCATTCTGGGAATCAAATATGTGCTTCTCGGGCACAATACGATTCGCGGCGCGGCCGGAGCGAGCATCCTGAACGCGGAGTTGTTCAAGGTGGAAGGACTCCTGCCGATCTAGCGCCACCTGGACCGGCGACTCTGAGGTCAGTACATTGACGAACGAATTTGGACATGACGAAACGCGGGTCATCCATGGTGACTCGGGTCTGGAGCAGACGCGCGACGTCGCCCCTCCCCTGCATCTCACGTCGACTTTCGCGGCGGGATCAGCTGCCGATTTTGCGGAGATGGCCACGCAACCCCGGCATGCTGGGTACTACACGCGGTATGGAAACCCAACGGTGGCGCGAGCAGAACAGATGATTGCCGGTCTGGAGGGTGCTGAATCCGCCTTGCTGGCAGCCACCGGCATGGGCGCGATCGCCACCACGATCCTGACACTGGTCAAGAGCGGCGATCATATCGTCGCCCAGAAGAATCACTATATGGGCACCAGCAAGCTCCTCAGTGATCTCCTTCCTGGGCTCGGCGTATCCGCGACGTTTGTCGACCAAACCGAGAACTCGGCGTTCGAGGATGCGATCCGCGACACCACTGTGCTGATACTGGTCGAAACGCCGTCCAACCCGACGATGCAGCTCACCGATTTGCCGGCAATCGCTCAAATGGCCCGCGAGCGTTCGATTGTCACACTGGCCGACAACACGTTCGCTTCGCCGCTCAACCAGCAACCGCTGTCGCTGGGCATCGACCTCTCTGTTCACGCCGGGACCAAGTATCTCGGCGGACATCACGATCTGCTCGCAGGCGTCGTCTGCGGGTCGACCGAACGTGTGGAGCGCATCTGGAATACGTCCATCATGCTGGGCGCCACGGCAAGTCCGTTCGATGCGTGGCTCCTGTTGAGGGGCCTCCGAACACTTCCTTTGCGCGTGCGGCAACACAACGCTTCCGCGGAGGCGGTCGCCGGATTTCTCGATCGGCATCCGGAAGTCGAGGCTGTCTATTACCCGGGACTCGAAACGCATCCGCAGCACGCTCTGGCTCGCCGGCAGATGCGAGGATTTGGCGGGGTTCTGAGCTTTTCAGTGAGGGGCGGCTACGCCGCTGCCCAGCGCGTAATGGCGAATCTGCAGCTGATCACGCAAGCCGTCAGCCTTGGCGGGTTCGAGTCACTGGCAGTCCATGCCGCGGCGATGTGGGAAGGAACCCTCGGCGAAGCCGGAGCAATCGAGGCTGGTGTGCAACCCAGTCTGATTCGGCTGTCGATCGGTCTCGAGCACCCGGACGACATCATCGCCGATCTCGATCAGGCGCTTTCAGGGGCTGGATAGTGGCTACATCACCCTGCGGTCGACGAGCGTCTCGAACGCGTAGTCACGCCAGACGGGAATGCCACAAAAGCGCTCACCTTCCGGGCAGACCGGCGTCGTGCCGGCGCGCGAGCGGATGACACACGGCGGCCCGTCGACATACCGGCCAATTTCAGGCAGAGCAGCGCGCACCTGAGCAACTTCTTGTTCGGCGGTTTCGAAAATCTCCCGCTGGGCATCGAAACAGAGCCGTTTCACCCATTTCCAGAAATAGGTGAGAAGCGTTCCTGTTTCATAGAAGCGCACCCGGTGGCTATTGGGTAACAGGTATTGCACCGCTTCCGCTGGCGCGCCGAGATCCTGGAGCTGGTTTTTGGCCGCCCACATTGCGTCTATCGTTGCGTCATATTCCGCTCGGGCGCGCGGATTTCTGGCGATTGCCCAGGGCACGATCACATCCGGTTCGCGAAGCATATGGGACAACAGGAGCGGACTGGATGACTGCGTGCCCCGGTGACGCTGATTCTGCGCGTCCTCTGCTCCGCTGATCCGCTTCTGAAACGTGAACGTCACGTGATTCAGTGTCTGCATCAATTTGGAGTTCATCGCCAGGTAGAGCGGATGACCCAGGTACGGGTTCCTCGCACCATCGAGCACCTGCGCGATGGCATCGGCATCGCTCAACTCACTCTTCGTGAGTCCGAGAACAGTCCTCACCGAATCGGCGAGGATCTCTTCCGCATTGGGGGCGACGTGCGCCAGACGGCTGTTGCGTTCGCCAAGTAGCTGGTCAAATGCAGCGAGGGCCTCGGCAGCCGTCGCCTCAGCGCCGTTGCTGTTCGCTCGCCAGGTCGACAGCGCGCGCGCCTCGACGGAGTCACCGGCTGAGACGACCCGCAGGTCGAGCGGGTATTCAGGGGCGCCAAGGAAGAAGGGATCGACCTGCAATACTTCGTCCACCATCCTGTTGACGATGTACCGAACCTCATGCGGCGCATCCGGCTGATTGGCGAGTACGTAATAGCGGAGCAAGGTCAGCGCGCTGACGGTGTGGTAGAGATGGGTCGGCGTCGCCAGCGGCAGGACATATCGTGCCACTTCCTGCGATCGCTTCTGGACTGCATCGCTCAATCGCCGAACAGCCTCCGGAGACTTGGATTTGGCCCGGGCGGGAAATACCCGTGCATAGTCACGGCTGAAATCCTCGGTGAGGATCGACGTCAGTCGCCGGTACCCTTCGATACTGCGGGCCACCGCCCGCTCGTAGATTTCCAGACCCGGCGAAGGCAGATGGGGAATTGCCACGGCCGTGCCGGTTACCTCGCGATATCGTTGTGAGACCTGCTCCGAGTTGTAGTGCGGGTGTGAGTGGAAGAACGACCAGATAGCCAGCCGGGAGACGTTGTCGAGCACAAACACGAAGTTCGCATGTTGAAATGTCGTGTGATGACCTGCGGCGAAGAGATCGGAATAGAGCCGCAGCGCGCGATTACGGCGGCCAGCGCGATCGGCGGCTTTTTCCGGACCCAGGGCGGGATCGGGTGGGTCGTAGACGAGTTTGACGACATTCTCGACCCGGGCCGGCTTTGCCCCGTAACACGACCATGCCGCCGCGACGGCAACGGCGAACGGATGGCTGGCCGACTCTTCCCGCAGCAGCGTGACCCGGGGCGGAGGAGAAGCAAGCGGTGACGGCTCGGGTGCCTCATCAGGACGTCCGGGAACAACGTCCAGAGCGACTGGCGATGCGATGTCACGAACGAACTGAGATTCGGCCATGCGGGAAGACCTTGCAAGCGGACGCGCAGATGGCAAGAGGCGCCAGGACGCAGTTCCGGCAATTGTACCGGGTCGTCAATCGGTCAATGATCGGTCAGTCCCGGTTGGCGCAGGTCCGGGAGGTGGCGATCGACTTCGACCGGTCGGGGCTTCGGGTTCCTGATCAGGAGCGAGGCGACAACTGCAATACTGCAGGCCACGGCCGCCGCCAGAAACGTCGATTGCACGGCCTGGACGAAGGCTTCCCTCAAGGCATCAGATACCGCCGACAGTTGTTCAGCCGGCAACAATGACTCGATGACCGGAAACTGATTCTGCCTGGCCAGCTCGGTGACCCGGTCTGCTGTCTGCGTATCGAGCGGCGTACTGGTGAGCTGCTCGGCCGAGAAAACGCCAAGACGGTTTTGCAGCCATGAACCCAGGATTGCAATGCCCAGCACCTGTCCGATATTTCGCGTTGTGTTGATGATTCCGGAGGCGCTTCCCGCGATACGAGGCTCCACATCCCGCATCGTCGCCGCGGTCATCGGTGCGAATGTGAAGCCCATACCGAACCCGGTCACCAGCAGTGATGGCGCCAATGACCGGGGAGTCGTATCCGCATCGATCGCCGCTCGGAGCATGAACAATCCGAAAGTCATCAGCCCGGTGCCAAAGACGAGAATCCAGCGGGGCCCGATGCGATCGACGATCCGTCCCGCAATCGGCGCGGATATCATCAGCACCGCAGACATATGGACCATCGTCAAACCGGCCTTG
>JBFWRO010000110.1:0-7640 GCA_050248865.1 Thermomicrobiales bacterium
GGACGGCGTGGAGGGCTGACGACGATCCATCCAATCGCCGCCGGCGATATGTATGGCATCGACGGAATCGATCACCTTGCAGAGGACGGGTTGCTGAGCAGAGTCATCGCCGGATCGTATCCCAGCGGCCCCTCGTCGTTGCCGTCCCCGAAGATTTGGCAAATGATCTACGAAAACCGAGTGGCCGCCTGGAACATCCCCAGTGGCATTCTTTTTCAATGGCATGCCGATATCGCCACCGGTCGACCTGGGGTGTTGACCAAAGTAGGAATGCATACGTATCTCGATCCCCGCCAGACTGGTGGCCGGATGAATGATTGCACCCCCGATGGTCTCGTCCGTCTGGTCGAATTCGATGGAGACGAATGGCTCTTCCTGAAGTCGATGCCGATCGATGTGGCAATCGTTCGCGGGACGACTGCAGACACTCGCGGCAACATTTCCATGGAACATGAAGGCGCGTTTCTGGGAGCCCTTGATCAGGCGATTGCCGCGCGAAACAGTGGCGGAATCGTCATTGCTCAGGTCAAGCGGGTGGTCGAAGAGGGTTCGCTGCCGGCACATCAGGTTCGGATTCCGGGCGTGCTGGTCGATGCCGTCGTGGTCGATCCTGATCAACTGCAAACGACACAAACGCTCTACGACCCTGCCATCAGCGGTGAGATCAGGCAGCCGCCGAGCGTCTTCGAGACGGTGGATTTCGGCGCCGAGAAGATCATCGCCCGGCGGGCCGCCATGGAGCTTCGCACCGGAGAAGCGGTGAACCTCGGATTTGGCGTCTCCGCGCTGGTTCCGCGCATTCTCCTCGAAGAGGGACTGCATGGGCAGGTCACCTGGGTCATCGAGCAAGGCGCGGTGGGGGGATTGCCACTGCTGGGCTTCCAGTTCGGTTGTGCGGCCAACGCCGAAGCGATCATGCCCTCGCCGCAACAGTTCAATTACTTCCAAGGCGGCGGATTCGATCGATCGATGCTGTCATTCATGCAGGTCGGGCCAGATGGCAGCGTCAACGTCTCTCGCCTGGCGGCGCGACCGCACGTAACTGCGGGTGTCGGAGGCTTTGCCGACATCACGGCAAACGCTCGCCAGATCGTCTTCAGTGGGTTCCTCACTGCCGGAGGGCTCGACCTTCGCATCGATGCAGGAAGGCTGGCGGTTGGCAAGGAAGGTAAGGTGAAGAAATTCGTGCCAGAGCTCGAGCATTACACCTTCTCCGGCCGCAATGCGCGGGAAAAAGATCAGCAGGTAACGTTCGTCACCGAGCGCTGCGTGATCAAATTGCTCGATGGCGCTCTTGAGGTGACCGAGGTGGCGCCCGGGATAGATCTGGAAAAGGATGTTCTGGCCCAGGCGGAGATTTCGCTCCGGGTATCGCCTGATCTTGTCGAGATGGATGCCCGAATCTTTTCTCCTGAGCCGATGCGCCTGCAGTTGCGCGACCGCGGCCGATGAGCGGGCATGTCGTCCTCAACCCGGATGAGTTTGCGTCGATCGAAGCCATTTTCGAACGGCTCTTTCCTGCCGGTGATGATGGTCCCGGTGCCAGAGAGATCGGCGCCGCCCACTATCTCGACCAGGCACTCGCGGGCGCGCTTCGTCATCATGCTTCGACGTATCGATCAGGGCTGGCAGCACTCGATACGGCAGCAGTGAATCTCAATGGCGCGCCGTTTCGTCAACTGGAGGAAACCGGGCAAGATCATGTGCTTCGACTCTTGCAGAATGGCGAGATCACGACGGCTTTTCCCATTTCGCAAGTCGAGTTCTTTGCACTTCTGCGGACCCACTGTCTGGAAGGACTCTTCTCCGATCCGCTCTACGGCGGAAACCGGGAGAAGCTCGGCTGGAAAGTGCTCGGACATCCTGGTGTCTGGCTTTCGAACAGCCCCGAAGAAAACGTGCAGGATTTCCCAGCAGACAAAGGCGGCGTCGTCCAGAGCCTGGAAGACGTGCTTCCTCTGCTGGGAAAAGGCTCTGACCCTTTCGGCGATGACCTCTTACTGGAGACCGACGCCGCGCTCCATCTTCCCGTTGACGACGCCGATGTCGTCATCGTCGGTATGGGTGGGGTTGGCTCGATGATTGCTCCGGCGCTTGTCGATGCGGGTTTTCGCGTCGTCGGGCTGGAGGCTGGTCCAGTCTGGAGGGACCAGGACTTCCTGCCCGATGAGCTCGGAGTGGCCTACTACTGTCGTGCCACGATGGGGGAGAAGTTCGGACAGGAGACTCCTCGCTGGCGAGTAAGCGCTGACAGGCCGACGACCGAGGCAACCTTTTCGCTTGGTCGTATGATGAATGGCGTTGGCGGTTCGGTCATCCACTATGGAGCCTGGCTGCGGCGTTTCCACCCTCATCACCTCAGACAACGCTCGCACAGTATCGAGCGATGGGGGAAACAGGCGATTCCCGAGGGATGTTCGCTGGCCGACTGGCCCGTGACCTATGAGGAACTCGAATCATTCCTTACGCGGGTCGAGCATCTCGTCGGAGTGGCCGGTGATGAGTCGAATCCTTTCATCGCTCGATCCCGGCCATTGCCCCTGCCTTCAACCCGCCCATTTCGACTTGGCGACGCCTTCGCGAAGGCGGCTCGATCGCGGGGGCTGCATCCGCATCCCGCGCCCGTGGGTCAAACAACGACCGGCGCGGACGGTTCGGGGTTCTCCTATTGTGCCTGGAATAATGGGTTCGGTTCGTGGGATGGGGATAAGTGGCATCCCGGTCGGCAAATCGTGGCCTTCGCGCAACAGGCAAAGAATTTCTCTCTGCGGACCCATGCTCGCGTCACGAAAATCCTGACCGATGATGATGGCCATGTCTCAGGTGTCGAGTATGTCGATCGCAACGGAAGACAACTCCAGCAGCGCTCCAGAGTGGTCATTCTGGCCGCGTATACCTTTGAGAATATTCGCTTGATGCTCCTGAGCGGAGATCAGCGCCACCCGGATGGTCTGGGCAACGGATCAGGTCAGCTTGGCCGCCACTACATGACGAAGCAGTTCGCGCATGTCGACGGGTACTTCCCGGATCAGGTCTTCAACCGGCACACTGGGCCGGCATCGCAGGCGGTGGTCCTCGACGACTTCCTCTCCGAATCCTTCGACTCGATGGCAGCCGGCGGTTTCATCGGTGGCGCGACGCTCGGCGCCGAGAATCAATTCCTTCCTCTGCAGATTGCCACGGAGTCTCTGCCGCCGGACATCAGAGCCTGGGGCAGCGAGTACCGACAGCATCTCCGCGAATGGCAGCATCTGGGAGTCGTGCGCATTCAGCCAGATGCCTTGCCCTACGCCTTCCATACCATCGATCTCGATCCCATCCATCGGGACCGCTCGGGTCTGGGACTGCCCGTTGTGCGCATCACCTACGATTTGCAGGAGAATGAGCGAAGGCAGGCTGCGTGGTTCGAAAAGGAGAGTGCAGCCATTCTTCGGCAGATGGGCGCGGCGAAAACCTGGGCCGGACCTAGTTTCACGGGAGTTGGCAGTTCGCACGATCTAGGCGGCTGCCGGATGTCGGACGACCCAGGCGAGGGAGTTGTCGATCGTGAGTTGCAGGTCCATGACACGCCCGGACTCTACGTCTACTCAGGGGCGGTCTTTCCGACGTGCCCCGGCATCAACCCAACACTGAGCCTGTGGGCTCTCGCGCTGTGGGCGACCGATCGGTTGAAGGAGCACTTGAGCACGCAATGAGCGAATGGGCATCGCCCGACGAGCGAATTCATCTGCAGGTCGACGTTCCTCTTGCCACCGTGAGGATCGACCGTCCGGAAAAGCTGAACGCCATCTCTCCCGAGATGCTCGACGCGTTGCGACAGGCGTTCAGGTTTCTCGACCAAAGCAACGATGTCAGAGTCATCCTGCTTACCGCGTCAGGGACGAAAGCGTTCAGCGTCGGCGCCGATATCAATGCCTGGTCGACGCTCACCCCGATTGATATGTGGCGTCGCTGGGTGCGCGATGGACATGCCGCCATGGATCAAGTTGCGTCGGTTCGTCAGCCGACGATTGCCGTCATCGACGGCCTGGCGCTCGGCGGGGGGCTGGAACTCGCGCTGGCCTGTGACATGCGCATCTGCAGCGATCGCTCTCGCTTTGGCTCGCCAGAAGTACGCATCGCCACAATGCCGGGTTGGGGAGGCGCACGGCGATTGCCGGACCTGATTGGCGCCTCCCGCGCCAAGCAAATGATCTTCACGGGGGAGCAGATCGATTCCTCGACTGCCCTGCAGTGGGGATTGGTCAACGACGTCGTTTCGCCCGAAGACTTGCCGGAACGAGCCACAGTGTTGGCGGAAGCGATCGCGGCGAACGCGCCGATTGCGGTGCAACTGGCCAAGTCCGTGATCGACGCGAAAGTCGCGAACGGGCCGGCGCTGGAAGCGCTTGGCGGCGCCTTCGCCGCCTCGACCCACGACGGTACGGAGGGCACCGCCGCGTTTCGGGAGAAGCGCCCGGCGGTTTTCAAGAATCAGTGACTCAGCATGTGGAGAGGTGATTGTGATCGAACCGGCATCCGCGCCGCCTGGCGAAACTGTGGGACACGCGTTGGACTTCGCCCAGAAGCAGGTGCGAAATCTGATCACAACCGAGCCCGATTTCTTCCCCATGTTCACCGAGAACGGCGCATGGCGACACCAACGCGCATCCTGGACCAACTGGTGTGAAGGCTTTTTGCCTGGGATGATGTGGATTTTCGCCCGTCGTTCGGGCGATCCCTACTGGCGAGAACATGCGGAGCACTACTCACGACTGCTGGAGGAGCGAAAGCTCGACCGCGACGTGCACGATCTTGGATTCCTGTTCTGGTCGACCTGGAAGCGATGGTTCGACTGGGAGGGTGACCCGGACATCGAGCAAGTGGTGATCACAGCCGGCCAGACGATGGGACTTCGCTTCAACGAGAACGGAAAGTTTCTGCGCTCGTTTGTCGCGCCCGAGAGCACGTTTATCGACATCATGATGAATGTTGGGATTATTTTCTATGCCGCCAATCAGACCGGTGACGGTGATCTCCTGCACCGCGTGACAGAGCATTGCCTAACGACTCGCCGTTACCTGGTCCGTGGCGACGGGTCCACCGCCCATGAAGGCATCTTCGATCTGGTCACTGGGGAGTTTCTGCGCGAATCGACCCACCAGGGCTGGCGGAGTGATTCATCCTGGGCGCGCGGGCAGTCCTGGGCGTTGTACGGCTTCGGCACGTCATATCGACAGTGTGGCGACACTCGCTTTCTGCAAACGGCCCAGAACTGCGCTGATTTCTTTATCGATCGCACACCGGCCCACGGAGTTCCGCCGAACGATTGGGAGGAACCATCGCCAAAACGCTCATTTGAGAGCTCGGCTGCGGCAATCGCCGGGACTGGACTCCTGCAACTTGCTGAGCTTGTCGACGATCACGACGCTGCCGAAAGATATCGAGGCGCAGCGCACCGAATCGCCACAACGTTACTCGAACCTGAGTTCCTGGCGATCGAAACACCGGGCTGGGAAGGCATCCTGAAGCACGGCAGCTATCACGAACGGAACGACCTCGGAGTCGACGAGAGCGTGATGTGGGGGGAGTACTTTTTTGTGGAGCTCCTCGACAAACTCCAGGGAGCACCTCACGCCGCACCCTGAAGCTGGGGATAATGCCTCACGTAGCGGGATCGACTGAATTCGGTCAGTCAGGCTCGGTAGCACAGAGGTGAGGCATGACGGCAGGACTTTATGCGGGCGTCGCGAGAACTGATATCACGCCGCCTATTGGCATCGCGCATACCAATTGGGGCGCTCAGACCCATCAACGTGCTGCCGGTGTCGACCTCCCGTTGACCGCAACCGCGCTCGCTCTCAGCGATGGCGACACGCACACCGTGATCGTAGACATCGACACCGGATACCTGTGGGACGGTGCGGCCAGCGAGGCGCTGGCGGCAATTACCGCTATGACGGGCATTCCCGCCCCACAAATCCGGCTGGCATACTCACATACACACTCCGGACCAACGACCTCTCGCGCCCGGGCGGACTGGGCAGGCGAGGGGAGCGAGCTCGTGGGCGCTTACAGCGCCAGTCTTCCCCAGAGAATTGCCGGCGTCGCCTGGGCCGCGTTGCAGGGCTCAAGGCCTGCGCGCATCGCGGCCGGCGTGGGAACGTCGGCCATCTCGGTAAACCGGCGATTTCAGCGGCCTGAGGATGGAGCGGTTGTCGTCGGGCGGAATTGGGACGGACCGGTCGATCGCGACGTGCCCGTTTTGCGTATCGACTCACTGGATGGCGAACCGATCGCCGCCGTCGTGAATTTTTCCTGCCATCCGATCACCGTGGGCCCGGACAACGACCTGATCACACCCGACTATCCCGGCGCGTTGAGAGCCACAGTCGAGTCGAACACTGGCGCAACCTGTCTCTTCCTGCAGGGGGCGGCGGGGGATATTGGTCCCGTACGGGGAGTGGCGGTCAACGGCGTCAATGAGTACCGGCGACTGGGAACGATCCTTGGACTCGAAGCGTCCCGCGTCTGGCACGAAACCAGCCCTCAACCGAAACAGGACCGGTACGAGGGGACCCTGGAGTCGGGTGCGCCACTGGCGATCTACAAAGACGAGCTGTTCCCCGATCCGGATCGTACGATTGGCATTGCTACCCGGACCATGAATCTACCCTTGCGGCAGCTGCCCCCTCCCGACGAAATGGACGAGGCATTTGCTGCCAATCTCGCCGAGTTGAACGAGTTGCGGGCGAACGACGGGGACCCTGAGCAAATTCGCCTGGTCACCATGCGATGTAAGCGAACTGCGATGCGTGCAGAGCTGGCCAGATCGGTCCAGGGCAAGACCCATCGGCAACTCGATGCACAGGCGATCGCGATTGGCAACGATATCGTCATCGTGGCTGTTCCAGGCGAGCCGTTTGCGCAGATCGGACTCGCCGTTCGTCAGCGATCGCCGTTTGCAACGACCCTCTTTTCTGGATACGCGAACGTTGGCTGGTCGTATATCCCCACTGCCGATGCCTATCCGCTCGGAGGCTACGAAATCGAGATCACCCCCTGGGACCCAGCCACGGCAGGCATCATTGTCGAGGAATGCGTGGCGATGCTCGAGGAGCTCGCCTCGGGCAAGTAGGAGAGCGCTCGTGAACGTTGTGCTGGCGATCTGGCAAACCGTCGAGGGATTTCACCAGGCGCTGACAACACCGGCAACATATCTCGTAGCGAACTCACAGAGGGACGAGGATATTGTCCCGCTGATCGGGGACGCCGACGTGCTGGTCGCCGGTCGCTTCTCACGGGAAATGGCCGCCGCAGCGCACAAATTGCGCCTCATTCAGACGCCAGGCGCCGGGACGAACGCAATCGACTTCGATGCAGTACCGGACCACGTTTCGGTCTGTAATGTCTACGGCCATGAGCGTGGTATCGCCGAATATGCCTTCACGACCATGGGCATGCTCAGTCGCGATTACATAGGCATGAATCAACGTATCCGAATGGGAGACTGGAGCGACCACCTTGGTGATCCACTGCCCGAGCTTCAAGGGAAGACGTTGGCGGTGATCGGACTCGGCCGGATCGGCCGTGAAGTCGCCCGCTGGGGTAACTTCCTCGAGATGAGAGTCGTGGCGGCGACCCGGAATCCTCAGCTCACC
>JBFWRO010000111.1:0-7620 GCA_050248865.1 Thermomicrobiales bacterium
AGAAGTACGCCGAAAGCGCGCTGAAGGTCATGGAAGCGGGTGGGTGTGGATGTGGACCTGGTTGTTGCCGCTCAGATAGCCTCGATCCTGTCACCTCCAATCTTTACGCGGCAGATGAAGTTTCCGGGCTGCCCGAGGCCGCTGTGGCGATCTCTCTCGGATGCGGCAACCCGACGGCACTGGCCAGGCTGAACCCTGGCGAGACAGTGCTCGATCTGGGGAGTGGTGGAGGCATCGATGTGCTGCTTTCGGCGAAGAGGGTCGGTCCCACGGGCTTCGCCTATGGTGTCGACATGACCGACGAAATGCTGGCCATCGCTGAAAAGAACAAGGCCGATGCCGGTATCGAAAATGTCAAGTTCCTGAAAGGACATATCGAGGACATTCCGCTGCCGGAGAACACGGTCGATGTGGTGATCTCCAACTGTGTGATCAATCTGGCCAGCGACAAGGGCAAGGTGCTGAAAGAAGCCTTCCGCGTGCTCAAGCCAGGCGGCCGCTTTGCGGTCTCCGATGTCGTCTCCCAGGGCACGCTGCCGGACGATCTTCGCTCCGACATCATCGCCTGGGTCGGCTGTGTCGCCGGAGCTCTCGAGGAACAGGAGTACCGGAAGCTGCTTGGAGACGCCGGATTCGAGGACGTCGAGATCCAGGTCACCCGCGTCTACGATCCGCGGGAGCTTTCTGACAGTCTGGGCGGCGATTCCTCCTGCTGCGGCAATGGAGCCCCGACGTGGGACGAGTCCGCCTTTGCCCGCTTCGATGCGAGCGGCGGCAAGGTAATCAGCGCCTTTGTCCGGGCAACCAAGCCGTAAATGAGGCTGCAGTCGTATGCGGCGGAATGTATTGGCACGTTCGCGCTGGTCTTCGCGGGGACCAGTGCGATCGTGATCGATGCGGAACGGGATGGGGCAATCGGCCACGTGGGCATCGGTCTGGTCTTTGGTCTGGTGATCATGGTCATGATCTACGCGGTGGGTCATATCTCGGGGGCGCATTTCAATCCTGCGGTGACGCTCGGCTTTGCGGTCGGGCGTCATTTCAGCTGGCGGGAAGTGCCGCGCTACTGGGCGGCGCAGTTCGCCGGCGCGCTGCTGGCCAGCGCTTTGGTGCGGGGGCTCTTTGGCGAAGAAGCCCGTCTCGGCTCGACCGTTCCATCGGGTTCGGCAGGACAATCGCTGGTGCTCGAAATCGTCCTGACATTCCTCTTGATGTTCGTCGTCGCGGCGGTATCAACCGATGTGCGGGCCGTGGGGCAGGCAGCGGCGATCGCGATCGGTGGCACAGTTGGCTTGTGTGCGTTGTTCGGCGGACCGATTTCCGGAGCGAGCATGAATCCGGCGCGGTCGCTGGGACCGGCACTCGCCTCTGGGGTCTGGACCGATCAATGGCTCTATCTGGCTGGACCGGCAGCGGGCGCGATCGTGGCCGTGTTGGCGTATGCCTTGATCGGTGGGGAAATGCATCGGAAAGTGGTGAAGCCGTGATCGAGAACCCATTTGGCGACCGTGCTCGTGACATTCAGAGCACGGTCGCGCTCGTCGTTCGCGAGGCAACGGAAGAATGCGATTCAGCTGCATGCCCGGTGCATTTCGTGCTCGAACACTGCGCTCAGCAAGCGGTAGAGCGCCTGTGGGGAAGCCGGATCAAGACCTTCGTGCCGTTGCTGGCCCTGCGCGACGTACGAGGCTGTATTCAAACAGGGAGCTGCGACCACATGCGTAGCGGTGAATCCGTCGGAATGGTGGTGATAGCGCGATGACCTCCGAACAGAAACGAATGCTGTTTCTCTGCACTCACAATAGCGCGCGATCGCAGATGGCCGAAGGGCTGCTGCGCGAACTCGGCGACGGACGCTTCGAAGTCTTCAGCGCGGGAACCGTCGCCACGAAAGTGCGGCCGGAAGCCATCGCCGTCATGCAGGAGCTCGGCATCGACATCAGCGGCCAGACCTCGAAGACCCTCGATCAGTACCTTGGCGAGCCTTTCGACGAGGTGATCACTGTCTGCGACGATGCCAACAACACGTGCCCGTTTTTCCCAGGCGCCAGGAGCCGCCGTCACTGGTCGATCGACGACCCTTCGGGCGTGCAGGGATCTGAGGAGGATCGCCTCGCTGCCTTCCGGCTGGCGCGGAACGAGCTCCGCCAGCGAATCGAAACGGAGCTGCTGTCGCCTCGAAGCACAGCGTCATCCTGAGCGTCAGGGAAGGTTCCCCGCCGCAGCGGGATGCTCCCCACAACGCCGTTCATGTGAATGGCGATGAATCCGAACCATTCCTATCGCTGTAGACGTTCGAGAAGGTCGAGCATGGCAGGTGACGCATCAGTATGGTGGTGAACGATCTTCCATTCGCCATTCTCGAGACGGTAGATGTTGGTGACGCGATGATTGATCGCAATCTTTTCGCCAGCTAGCGTGACGTCTCCCTCTTCGACACCAAGCTCGTAGGCGAGATCTCCACCAACCTGGATCCTTTGGTCTGTCAGCCGGACCTGCCCACCACTGGCCATGGAAGCCACCTGCGCGAATGAGGCAAGCACTTGCTCTGCCCCATCGTCCCTGCCCCCAATTGGATGCATGGCGGCTGCCTCGGAGCCAGCGACCCAGATATCACTCATCGAGCTGGAATCACCAGCGGCCATCGCATTCAACGCAGCATAAAATTTCGCTGACGCCTTTTGGACATCGTCCTTTGCCGACATCTGATGATCTCCTTGCCTCTCGACAGCGATTTAGGTTGTAAGCCGCTACTGGCATCATAACAACAAACTGAGAACAGAGTTCCTAACGTCACCCTCGCGTAGCGGCAACGCATGCGTTGCCCTTCCCGGGGCGCGCCGTCCTCGAAGTCCACGGCCCGATACATAGGCGCCAAACGCCTGCGTCGACACCCCACGTAGCGGCAACGCATGCGTTGCCCTTCTCGCGGCGCGCCGTCCTCGAAGTCCACGGCTCGATACATTGGCGGGAACCGCAAGCGTTTCGACGACGACAACGCCGCGGAAAACGTTCCGGACGTAGGAAAGATGACGCTAGGCCTCCTGGGACGCGTCCGAGCTCTGGTCTCCGCCGGGCATGCCACTGAAAACTTCCAGAAGCACTCCCCCTAGCGTACGGTCGGTCGGGAGATAGGCGACATCGATTCCGGTGAACGAACCACTGAGGGGCAACACCGTGCCATCTCTCGTATGCTCCGCGATCACCTCCTCGAAGTTCGGCGTGGCCACAGCAATGTGGTGAACGCCCTCTCCCTTTTCAGCCAGGAAGCGGGCGAAAAGCGTCAAATCATCGAGCGGTTCGGTGAGTTCCCACATCACGTTGCCGACCATAGCCACCGCGGAGCGACACGATCCGCGGACAGGTCCACCATCGTGCCGCAGATTGGGGGCGATCTCTGGTGTGACCGTGAAAATCGTCCACGGCCCGATGCCGTAGTCGTCGATATACCTGGCCAGCGTCGCATCGAGATCCCGCACGACCATGCCGATCTGCATCGTGTCGGTAAAGACCGGGTCGCGATCCGGAGTGCGCGTGGAAGTGGTCTGCAGTGGCTGTTCCATGTGAAAAACCCTCATTTTCTGGATAGAACCTGTGCCTGACCGGTCGGTTCACAACTTTCAGCGACGCAGCCGGAGAATGGGTGCTTGCCCGGGAACTCCTCTCATGTGGTCGAATGGCCGAATCTCCGGTCGACGGATGCGGGCGCAAATATTTCGCCGCTTACTGTAGAGCCTGCTGCGCCGGCGGCGGATCGTCGAAGAGCTGAATGTAGGGTTGATACGCAAAGCGACGATGCCGCCGTTGTCCGGTGATCTCGATGAGGATGCCGAGATCGACCAATCTGCCGACGAGCCGGTTTGCTGGCGCCACCGTCAAACCGGTGAGATCGCGCACCTCCTGCACCGAGATGATTGGTTTGCTGAACAGGGTGTCGAGCACCAGTGCGGCGTTGCCCACTCCCCGATCGAGCTGGTCGATCACGAGTCGCAGGTGAACGTCGCGGAGTTGCTGCACCTGGCTGGCGGTCGACTCTGCGGCTTTCCCCGCCTCCGCAACTCCTTTGAGGAAATACGCGAGCCACCCTTCCCAATCACCCTCTTCCTGGACACCGCGCAATCGGGCGTAATACTCCTGCTGGTGCTGCCGGAAGTAAGACGACAGATAGAGAACCGGCTCCCGTAGCTCGCCGCGGTCGACCAGCAGCAATGTGATTAGCAGTCGACCCACTCGACCGTTGCCGTCCAGAAATGGGTGAATCATCTCGAATTGCACGTGGACTAACCCGAGTCTGACCAGCAAAGGAATCCGGTCACGGGTATGAATGAATCGTTCCAAATCGCCAAGCGCGTCGGGAACAACCGATGCCGGGGGCGGCACGAACGTCGCGTTCTGCAGCGTGCTGCCTGGTGGACCAATCCAGTTTTGCGATCGTCGCAATGCACCTGGAGTGAGATGCGGGCCAGCGACACCCGCCAACAGCACACCGTGAATCTCCCGGATCAGGCGCACTGACACTGGCAGCGAGGTCAGCAGATCGAGCCCGAACCGCATCGCCTGGACATAGTTGGCGACCTCTTTCACGTCACCTGGCAGGTGACGACCCGCGAGGTTCCCTTCCGAAATCAGCAGATCGAATATCGTGCTTTGCGTGCCTTCGATCTGACTCGAAAGAACCGCCTCTCTGCGAACATACATGTGCACGAAGCGGCCGGGGTCGGGAATCGACCGAGTCGCTCCGTCGAGCCGGGCCAACCAACGCTGAGCGTCGAGCAAGAGCTCCATCAAATCATCACTGATCTCAATTGGTGGTTCGGGCGGCAACGCCTTTGGCATAAATGCCTGATAACCCTGTGGCTGACGGACGTACATGCCGGCCCGCTGGGATGTCTGATGCATGATTGCGTTCCACGCTACTCGAACACGATTTCAGTTCGTTTATGATCGCCAGACGCAATGATATGCCGGAGATTCAGCTATGATAGCGTACGGCGCGCTTATAGAAGGATGGAGACGGACATGAAAATCACCGACATCGAAACACTCTCCGTCGCCGTCGGACCCGGTTATCCCTTCGCCGTCGTCATCGTCCTGATCCGTACCGATGAGGGGATCACCGGCATCGGTGAGGCGAGTCTCGCCGGAAAGAGCCGCGGGGTGCTTGGGGTCATCGACCACGCCAGGGAACTACTCACTGGGCTCGATCCGGGTCGTATCGAGCATTGTTGGTCGGAAATCGTACACGGCGCCTTCTGGTCCACTGGTCAGGTCGTGATGAGCGCCGTCGCCGGCATCGACATGGCCCTCTGGGACATCAAAGGCAAGCGGCTCGGTGTCCCGGTGTACGACCTCCTCGGCGGGAAGACGCGGCAGCAGGTGCGGGTCTATCGCCATCTTCGGCACGACAACACCGGGTCGGTCGAGCAGGAAATCGAAACGCTGGTCGAGGATGCCCACGTCTGGAAGGAGAAAGGATTCACCTGTTTGCGCTTCTCGCCGTTGGCGGCGAATACCGACGCTCCCTGGGATCCGGCACGATCGCTGATGGCGACTACCCGAGGTGCGGAAGCCCTGCGCAAGGCGTTCGGCGACGACATCGAACTGCTCGTCGATGCCCACACCATGTTCAGCCCCATCGAATCCGTGCAATTGGCTAACGCACTGACACCGTATCGCCTTTTCTTCTACGAAGATCCCGTAAGACCGTTCAACGCGCAATCTCTGCGACTGGTCAGGCAGAAAACGACGCTGCCTCTGGCCACGGGCGAGCAGTTTTCGCACAAGTGGGAGTTTCAGCCTCTTATAGAGGAGGAGCTCGTCGACTACCTGCGCATCGATGTCGCTCATGCCGGTGGCATCACCGAAGCGAAGAAGATCATGGCCGCCGGGGAGATTCACCAGCAACGCTCGGCGCTGCACCATGCCAGCTCACCGATCAACGGCGTCGTGTGCCTGCACATCGACTCGGCCATTCCCAACTTCGGCATCCAGGAATGGATGGAGCTCGACTCCCTTTACGAGCTCTTCCCAAACGCACCGCGTGCCGCCGATGGCTATGTCGTCTGCCCGGACGGCCCCGGTCTCGGCCTCGAGTTCGACGAAGCCGAAGCCCGCAAACGCCGCTCTCGAGACGCCGAACTCCCCCACCGCTACTGGCCGGACGGCTCCGTTGCGGATTATTGATGGGAAATGAAAAACGGGAAACAGGAAAGAGCAAGGTCCAAACGGACAACGGATACCGAGCCTCAGCGGCAATGCCTGCCTTGGCCGTCCTCCCGTCAACCAGCGTCCGGTGTCGACGGGTCGTAATTCGAAGTTGAGAATTGTGGCATGAGCAAAGCGCGATTAGGCAACCCGGACGCAACTACGCTTGGCATGTGTCAGTCCTCAGAGTCTACAGGCTTTGTCTCCACCAGGCGATGAAAGCCTCCGAGCTCCGCCGCTCGACGACGAAACATCGGCAACAATCATCGATAGACTATTAATCATCTGACTCTACGTATTGTCTGCACGACAATTGACGATTACCGTATTTGATACCGCCCTCCTTCTCCCCGGCATAGGGTTTCACGCGGACCGTCACCAGCGGCGTCACGAAGACGCCAGTGCGCAATAACTCCTTCAGCGCTTCCTCGCTGGTCATCACATTCCGCTCGATGAAGGAAGCTTCGGTCCTCGTTATTGTTCGGGTCGCGCCGTTTGAACGAACAAGGTTCTCTCTGCAAGTGGACACCTATGGTCATAGCTTTAGATTCGGGAATACGTATTTGTACTGATGTCCATGAAATTAATGAATGCTAACTTCCGGTTACAGAATCAACCGAATTCGCCATGATTCAAGAGTCACCATTTCCGGCAGGTAGGGAACAAGCATGCCCACGAATGAACTGTCGCAAAACGTCTTCTCGGCGAGCCCGACAGGAGCCGCCTCCGACTGGGCCTCGCTCGAAGGGAGCGCGGTCACGACATTTCGATCCGATGTCGAGCTGCGACGTGGCATCAACCTCGACCTCGGACTCGAAGCCCTGGCCTATCTCGACGGGCAGTTCCGGCGCTATCTCGCCGCCGAGCTCGATGCCGAAACCAAGGGAATGCTGCGCGTTCAGGGGCAGATCCAGACGCCACTGAATCTCTTCGAAGAATGTGGCGTCGCCGTCCGGCTCCAGGCCGTGGCCGAACTCGCCGCCGGCGCGTCCCTTTCTCTCGGGCTTAGCGTCGGGGACTTTCTGGCGCTCGTGCAGTCAGACCCAGCTATGAAAGGTCTGCCTTACCAGCTGTTCGAAGTCTTCATGGACGAAGTCACCATCGAAGCTGGCGTTTACGCGAAAGCAGCCCTTTCGGCGATGGCTTATGCCAATCTCGCGATCACCGGGTCACTGATTTCGAATGGTCAGCAAAAGCCGGGATTTAACATCGTCGCCGAAGCAGGCGCTGGACTCAAGGCAGGGGCGGGTTACCGCATGTTCGCCAGAGTTGGGATCGATGACACGCGGCGGTTGGTTGGCCGAACGACCGATCTGCTCGTCGATGAAACCGTCCTTCAAATACGTGAACTGCTTCCCGCCGTCGATCCACAACTCCGTGCTCTGCTTGATGCTACGCGAGCCACAGCAAAAATAG
>JBFWRO010000112.1:0-7551 GCA_050248865.1 Thermomicrobiales bacterium
TGATGAGATCGCAGCAAGTCGAGGCCCTGATCCTCTTCTCCATTTCCTTTCGGGACGCTGAGAGCGATTTCCTCCACCAGACTGATCGTGAAGGGACTCCCGTCGTAACGCTCAATCGCTGGCTGCCAGACGACTCTCCCCTCTCCGCCGTCTGGTTCGACAATCGCTCTGGGGCGTGGCGGGCGACTCGTCACCTGATCGAGCTGGGACACCGCCGAATTGCGCACATCGCCGGGCCAGCACATCGGCTGACGGGCATCCAGCGACGTGCTGGATACGAGCAGGCCCTCACCGAGACTGGACTTTCGATCGATTCCACCCTGACGAAGGTGGGCGACTACTCGTTCGATTCTGGCGAAGCATTGATGACCGAGATCTGGAGGGAACGTCCAACCGCAGTGTTTGTCGGCGGTGACGTGATGGCGCTTGGGGCGTACCGCGCGCTCGTTCGACTCGGCGTCACGGTGCCGGGCGATGTGTCCCTCGTCGCCTTCGGGAATCCTGACGCGGTGCGATTCTCGACCCCGGCACTGACAACCATCGACTTGCCCGTCGCCGCTGCAGGCCGGGCGGCTGTCGAACTGGCACTGGAGCGAATACGCACACGCGATGCAAAGGAGGTGCGCACGTTACAACCCGCGCTTGTCGTCCGCGAAACGACAGGCCCTCCGCCGGTGACGCTCTCGGCAGCGTGAGCGGTCGCCCGGTATTGGAGACGCGCAGCAAAGCGTTGCTGGCGTCACGCGATTCAGCAGGAGGACATCCGGAATGAACGCCAGAAATCTCGGTTCGAAACGTCTCGACAGGCGTGCTCTGCTCGGCGGAGCGGCCGGTCTCGCTGCGGGCTCCGCGGCGTTGAACATGCCACGCGGCGTCTCAGCGCAAACAACCGACCTGGATTTCACAATCTGGAACTACGCCGAGGACATCGTCCAGGACAACATCAACATTTTCCAGGAAGCAAACCCTGGAATAAACGTAACGCTCAGCTCATTCGCCTGGCCCGAGTTCCACACCACAATGGTGAATCGATTCCAGTCCGGCACGCCCACCGATGTGTCCTACAACGGCGGCAACTGGTTGGAAGAATTCGCCGCCGCGGGATGGGTCGTGCCGCTCGACGCCAGCTTTGACTGGGTCGCCGGATACCAGGACAAGGTCCTCCCCTTCGCCTGGCAGGATATGACCTTCAATGGTCAGGTGTACGGCCTGCCCTATTACGCTGACACCATCACTTTCATGTACAACCAGCGCATCCTCGAAGACGCGGGGATCACCGCACCACCGGCCACCTGGGAGGAAGTCACAGAACAGTCACTTCAGCTCAAGGAAGCCGGCATGACCAATCCGTTCGCCTACGAGTTCGCCAATACTCTGCCCAATGTGAGTGAGGCATTTGCCAGCATGGTCTTTGGGCGGGGCGGCGAGTTGATCGACGAAGAGCACAATCCGCTCTGGACCGATCCGGCGAGCCCCGCATATCAACACATGCAGTGGCTTGTCGACGCCCGGCAGACACACGACATCATGGCCATCATGGATCACGAAACAACCGTCGTACCGGCCATGAATACGGGTCAGCATGCCTTCACGGTGATGTTCAATTACAACCTCGCAGCGTTGAACAACGCCGCAACGTCCGATCTGGCCGGTGAGTTTGCCCTCGCGCTGATGCCGGGCGAGACTCACGAGTGCTACGGTTTCGCCAAGTTCTATAACATGACCCAGATGGCCATGGACCGCGGACCCGAGGTTGTGGACGCCGTCGGCAGCTTCATTCAGTACTTTGCCGGGGAAGTGGACGGATCTTACCCGGTCGCCAAGCGGTGGGCCGTGGAACAGGGTCTGGGATTCGGGCAGACGCCGCTCCTCGATGACCCGGATGTGCAGGCGGCCTATGGTCAGTGGGTGGATGTCGCACTCTGGAGAGAGCAGCTGGGGCTGGCGCGGGCTCGCAACCAGGCAATCTGGTATGGCATCTGGAGCGAAACGTTCCATCCGTTGCTCGGGCAAGCGCTCAATGGTGAGATCACGGTCGAAGAACTCGCCCAGCAATCAGCGGACGAATGGAATTCGCTGAAGGAACGGGTCGAAGGATAGGTACCAGCAAACCTGCCGGAGTCGCGAGCGGCTGGGCTCGCGATTCCCGGCCGGATCACAACAGGAATCGCGGTGCAATCGCAGACGACAGACGACGAGCCAACGCAACACGAGCGACGTGCTGGAGGGCTGCCCTCGGGCTCGTTCCGCTTGACCGGCTGGATCATGATCGGTCCGGCGCTGCTGCTCGTTGCCATCTTTACGATCTGGCCCTTCTGGCGAGCGATCCAGCAGAGCCAGAAAGTGGAGTCACCCATCTTCGCTCCCGAGGATGTGGGCTTTCAGAATTACCGTGACGTCTGGAACAGCTTTTATTTCCGGGATGCGGCTGAAAACTCCCTGCTCTTCGCATTGATCACGGTCCCGCTGGTCTGCTGCCTTGGCGTGCTGGTCGCGTTGCTGCTGAACGAGCCGTTCGTGGGAAATACCGCCCTCCGGATTGGCATGCTCCTGCCCTGGGCACTTCCCGCGGCTGTCTCCGGCCTCATCTGGAAGTGGATCTTCCTGGACAGTTGGGGCGCTTTGAACGCTGGTTTGTACTCTCTGGGGATCATCGACAACTATGTCGACTGGCTGACCCAGACAAATACTGCCCGCTTCGCCGTCATTGTTGTCTTCGTCTGGGCGCAACTCCCGCTGGCGGCAGTCTTCCTTCTGGCGGCGCTTCAATCTGTGCCGGAAGAGCTCTACAGTGCCGCCTCGGTGGATGGTGCGAGCGCGTTCGGACGGTTCAGGTCGGTCACGTTTCCGGGAATCCGACCGATGTTCGTCATCGTCGTCCTCTTCGAGCTCCTCATGGCCATCACAAACTTCGATATCGTCTATTCCCTGACGCAGGGAGGACCAGGCACTGCCACAACGCTGCTGACCTACTTCACGTGGGCCGAAAGTTTTCGAAGGCTTGACTTCGGCAAGGGATCGGCACTGGCCATCATGATTGCGGCCACGTCACTCCTGCTCATCCTTGTCATCATTCGAGCCATGCCCAAGGGCGCCCTGGCCGACGACGAGGTGGCCCGATGAAGAGGAGTCCCGGCATGCAGCTGGTGATCTATGGCGGAGCGATTCTCCTCGCCCTGTTCTGGTTTTCGCCATTTGTGCTCGTGCTGATCGGCGCCGTCATTCCGGAAGTCAACCTGACCTCCTTTCCCCCTCGATGGTTTCGGGATCCGCCAAATCTACAGACCTTCGACTACATCTTCACCGGCAAGGTGCCGGAAAGCTACGAGCAGCGCGGCGCCCTCAGGAGCATGATCTCCAGCGAAGTCCGGGACGTTCCTCGCGCCATACTGAACAGCATCGTGGTGGCGACCGCGGTGATGATCATCAACATCATTTTTGGCAGTCTCTCCGCCTATGCCTATGCCAGGCTCAGGTTTCCCGGCAAACGGGCCGCTTTCACCTTCGTGCTCATGAGCCGGCTGATCCCAACCGTCGCGATTGCCGTGCCGTACTACCTCATCGTGCAGTCACTCGACCTGATCAACTCGTTCTGGGCCCTGATTCTGATCTACTCTGTGCTTACGTTGCCTTTTACGACGCTGGTCCTCACGCTGTACTTCCGAAGCATTCCCGTGGAGATCGACGAGGCCGCGCAACTCGAGGGGGCCTCACCCTGGCGGATCCTCAGGGACATCGGCATTCCCCTCGCCCTGCCTAGCATCATCGGCACCGGACTCTTCGCCTTCATGCTCGCGTACAGCGAGTTCCTCTTCGCTCTCTTCATCACCACCACGCGCGAACGTCGCACCCTCCCTGTCGTTCTTGGAGCGCTCTCCGCCAATACTGACGTCTCCTGGAACATGCTCATGGCCGGAATCACCATCGGTATCCTCCCCACGCTCGTTCTGGCAATTCCGGTGTGGCGGTTCATGGTGCGCGGTCTGACCAGCGGGGCGATCAAGGGGTAGTAAGGCACCCCCTCGTTCCTGAGCCTGGTCGTTGCCTTGCTTTCCGTCCGCATGGATGGCGGCAGGGGAGCCGGAGCAGGACATCGCTGCCATGCGCCGGAACACCTGCTTCCAATACCGCACTTGTTCGCTACGCTGCGGACTGATCGACGCCTCGCCTTGACGCGCGGGCAGTCGCAAACCATTGCTCTGGCGGTGTCGCCCTGTTATTGAATCCGCGCCATCCGCCCAGGTCCAATAGACGACGATCTGGGCGACATTGCGACCGAGAATGCTCCCGGATCGATCTCCCGGCAATCGTCACTCGATGTTTACTCGGCGGGTGATCTGGCCGTTGCTCTCCCAGAAGGTTGTCTTGGCGGCGAGGTAGGGATCGTCCGGCGCAGGCTGGATCGCTCCGGACGCATCGATCGCCCGCGAGGTGATCGCATGTTCTCCGGCCGTGGGCGTTCCCCAGTCGAAGGTCCAGAACGTCCATGCGTATGTGGCTGAATTGGCGGTATCGAGCGTTGCCGGTTGCCACTCACCTTCATCGATTCGCACTTCGACTCGGGATATGGGCGCTCCCCAGGCAGCGCCCATAATGCTGTAGGTGTCACCGCTTCTGGTGACCTTCGCCGGCGCCGACTTCAGGCGATCGTGGGTGATCGAGGTGAAGGTCCAGACGGACTCGCCACCAATCTGTTCTTCGCGGATCGTCACGTAGTCGCGGGCCATGAAGTGCCCCTGATACCGGCTCTCGCGCACCTCGATGCGCGTCAGCCACTTCACATTTGCCACGCCATACCACCCGGGCACGATCAGCCGGGCCGGAAAACCATGCAGGGGCGGCAATGGTTCGCCATTCATCTCATAGGCGATCAGGTTTTGAGATTCCATCGCGTCCTCTACCGACATGCTGCGGGCGAACTGTTCGGTGATCGTCGCTTCCCGCCAGACTTGCTCACCAGCGTCGGCGCCCCAGAAGACGACCTCGGCGCCGTTTTCCTGGATACCGGCTTCCTCCAGCACTGTCGCCAGCGACGCTCCCGCCCAGTTCGCGTTGCCTACGCCTCCGGTGAAAAAGGGGGGACCGGAGTTTCCTGAGCACTCCATCGTGAAGGTGACATCGTGCCGCGCCCTCGCCCTGAGATCCGCCAGAGTCAGTGTCATTGGCCGATCGACCAACCCGGAAATCTCGAGCGTCCAGTCGGACTCGCTGAGTTCGGGAGCATCGAAGTGCTTGATGACAAAAAACTGGTCGTTGGGGGTGATCCAGGAGTCGAGCTCCTCCCAGGTCATCTGCTGGACGATGACCTCCGGTACAGGGTTCTCCTCCGGCTGATCGAGCCAGGGCACAACTTCCGCAGCCGGATTGTCCTGAAAGGCCGTGGCCGGGCCGCTGAGGCGAAGTACGCTGAGGCCAGCGAGGGCCGCGCCACCGAATCCTTTCATCGCTCTCCTGCGAGATATCGAGCCATTTACCAGGGAACGATTCTGGTCCACGCCGTCGATGTTCATGGCTGCTCCAATCACCTACGCTGTTCATCCTGCGACTCAACGAGGTAGACGCTCTCTCTGGTGAAGTTGTTACTCGTGATCGCGGTTGTCCTCGTTGCCAGGTTTCAACGGACAGGATCGATGCCGACACAATCAGTCCGACTGTGACGATCGGATAAACCCGGGCGTCGATTTCCCGGGCCTCTCGTACCATTTCACGGCCGAGGTCGTCTGGGGGGATATGCAGATGCGAGCATCGAACCGCGTCTTTCCGAACTCCACTCACCCCGGACCTGTCAGAGTGAGAAATGCTGCTTTTCGACAGAGTCGCGGCGCGCGATGATCCCGATATAGCCGCGATGCTCTTCGAAATGATCCCCGTGATCCGTGGTCAGTGCGGTCAACAGGGTTTTCCCTTCCTCCCAACTGAAGCCGAAATCGGTCGCTGGCCGGGCAAAGTCTTCATCTGCAAGACCGGAGTACACCTCGACCAGCTTCTGGTACACGCGGTCGCGCTCGGCCCTAACGACAGCAGGCGAATCGTTGAGCCACCGCTGCCGAACGTGCTCGTTCCATTGGTCGAAGTCCCAGGTGTTCCAGAGGACTTCTGACATGCCCTGGCTTTCTCGAAGCGTTGTTCCGAACTGCAGCAGGGCAATCTCCGCACGGGTCCACGAGACGACGCACATCACGTGGTCCTTGACCGACCAACCCTTCGCGTCGACCGGCACTGTCCACTCTGTTTCCGTAAGGCCGTCGGTGCTTTCGACGAACGCCTGCCATTGCTTCTCGTTGTAGGCCATCAGCTCAGTCTTGTTCCCTGGGATCGTTCCGGTGTCAGTCATCTCCGAACTCCCTTCATTGCCATTTGTGTTTTGCGTGACGGGCCGGCACTGAAACTCGCGCTTCGGGTCGAATACCCAGACGACAATGCGCGGGCAGCCGCGACTATCGAGCTAACGCCAGACGGGGTGCGTCTCGGGCGCCATTGGCGCGATTGGCACGATTTGCCTGATGCAGGAACCCCTGATGCTGACGCTCTGCGACACCGATGCGGCTTTACCCTGAACTTTATGCATGACCGTTTCTCGGTACTCTCTGGAGGCTGCGCTCCAGGTCCTCAGCTGGCCGGGGCCGGCCTGACGACCGTCAAAACTCTCTGTCGCAGGTAAAGGCCGATCCGCGAGATCTTGCGGGGAATGTCGCCTGGCGACGGCTTGTTCGTGGCAGCTACGAAGCGGGCCCGCGTAGCGGCTGCGAGGAGGTCCTCATGTCGCAGCCAGGCGTAGTCGATATCCCGTTGCGTGACCTGAATCATCGTTTTCCTCCTGATGTTGCCCGGTTCCCCTTGGATGAAGGAACGGCGCCGGATGTGCCGGCTTCCGGCACACCACGAGCATGCGCCGCTAGGTCCGCGGGGGCATCGGTAGGACATACTGGGAAAACTACGGAAAAACCTACCTAGATTCGGGATACCGCGAGCGAGGCCCTCCGGAGAGGCCAGAGATCATTTCCCGGTGACAGACGTTGCGAGAGGATTTTCCGTCGTCACGAACGCAGGATAGGCTGGAGATGTTTTACGGGCCTCTGTCCTGCTGACCGCCCTAAACCAACTGATTTCGAATGGCGATGCCGGCTGCCTCGCGGCGGTTCGCTGCTCCCAGCTTGTCGAGCAGGTGAGCGACGTGAGAGGAGGCGGTACGCGGACTGATAAACAGGTGCGCCGCGATCTCCGGATCGGTCAGTCGCTGACATAGCAAGGCCAGCACCTCTCGTTCACGCCGGGTCAGCTCGAATGCCTGCTCCGGGCTGGCAGGTCTTGCCAGTTCGCCCGTCCCTGCCCCTTCGTCGCGTTGTACCTCGTGGACGTTTCGGGAAGGCGAATCCCCTCGCGGTCTCGCCTCATCCTCCTGCGGGGAGGACACCATCCATCGGGCTTCGGCCAGCGCCGCTTCGAGCGTCATCGCCCGCCCCAATTCAAATGCGCTTCTCCACACCTCTTCGGTGAGATGGCTTCGCGCCGTCGACGCTGCGGCCTCGTAGGTTTCGCGGGCCGGCTGGG
>JBFWRO010000113.1:0-7546 GCA_050248865.1 Thermomicrobiales bacterium
GTCCCGGAACTACCGGAAATTCATCGAAGCAAATCCGGAGGAAGTGCGAATGCCGTTCCTGCTTCTCTGGGAGCAGGGTTTTGGGGGGACGGCGTCGTTCATTTCTCCGCGGTTTTCATCGGTGGCGCTTCTCGATGCTTTCATCATTCTGATCATCATTGTCCTGACGTTCTACTCGCATGGTCGCCGCGACGAGCGAGAAGAGGAAATACAGAAGACCGCCAACCAGTTTCAAACGGAACTGGACAATATTCTGGCGGAAGCCACGGTGGCGCTGGCACCCGACCGGGCCGGACGTCCAGCGATGCTCGCCCGCAGCGTGGAACGCCTGGCCAGCAGGTTCGACAATGCCAGCCAGGAACTTCTGGTTCGGCTCAAGTCGGAACATGACCGCCTGGCCTCGATCGCCAATCGCCGAGAAAAGGAAATCGCAGACTTCGGGCTTTTCGCCAGCGGGATGCGGGCTGGCGCTGAGGAGTCGCACCGGCTCCTGCTGGATTTGCGACAGGTTTCCACCGGTCTCCAACAAACGCTGGAGGACCTGACAAGTGAAATCGCCTCGTCCGGCGATCAGCAGCGATCGCTGCAGAACTCGGTAGCAAGCCTGGAACGATTGATGTCGACCGATGCCCAGCGAGAGGCGGCAATGACCCGGCATCTGGCCGATGCCGCGTCGGCGCTGGCGGAAGCTGCCGATCGCTCCATTTCCTCTGCGGAAACTGCCAGTCAGGCAGGAAGAGTTGCCACTGAGGCGGTGCAGAGCATTGCGGAGATTGCTCAATCTCTGGCGTCGAGCCACACGAATCTCGACCGCGCCCTCGCCGAACAGACCGATGCGAACTCCAAGCTGGCGGACGCGTTGCGATCGGGCGCTGGCGGGGTAAGTGCTTCTTCTCGCCTTCTGGCGGACGTTTCAATGGCCCTGGGAGAGCTGCGGGAAGAGTTCAACCGGATGGGCCAGCTGGCGCAGGAGCAGACAATCACGCTTTCCCGATTGCTCTCTGAGCAGACGACGATGGCCTCGAGTCTGAGCGACGTGGCGCAGGACCTCAGCGCCGCAGGCGTTTCGACGTCGATGCGGCAGCGGGAGATGAATGACGAGGCCGCGATGTTGATGCGTCGCCTCGACTCCCTGGCGGCGACACTCCAGCATTTGGCGGGAGACCGTACCGATATGGCGTGGCTCGAAGGTGGACAATCCGCCACTTCGCCCGAGGATGCCGCGGCGGCGGGAACGGCCCGTTCCAGACGTCACTGGCCCGGTCGGGACTGACGCGCTCGAAATGCAATCAGGATGTAAAGGGTCGTGAGAACTCGCAGGCGGGAAAACCGTGACATGATCCTGCTGGGAGGCTGGCTGTTCGCCGATCTCCTGCTGGGGCTGGCGATGCTCTTCCTGACGGCAAATACCGTGGGCACCCCGAGCCCGACACCGACTCCTTCACCACTGCCCGATTATCAGGCGACCGAACTGGCGGCAGCTCTGGCAACCAGTGAAGCGCAGCAGGATGAGCTGGCAGGTCTGGAAGCCACCGCGACTGCTGTTGACGCCCGGGCGATGGCAACCGCCGCGGCCCAGGCAACTGAGCGCGCCCAACTGGAAGCGCAGGCGACTCAGCGAGCCCTGCTCGAAGCGCAATCGACGGCTCAGGCGGAGGAAATGGCGACCCTTGCCGCGCTCTCCGATGAGGAGCGAGCAACCGCCGAGGCGCTGGCGACGGAGGAGGCGCTGGCCGCAGAGGCGACCATCGCCGCATTTGCCACGCAGCAGGCGCTTTCGGAAGCGAACATCGACGAAGCTGCCCGGAATCTGGCAACGGCCGCTGCTCAGGCCACGCAGGACGCGGAAAGCGCCCAGGCGACGATTGTGGCGCAGCAGACACAAGCCGCCGAGGTGGCCCTGGTTGCCACTGAGAACGCCGAGAGTGGTGCAAACGCCCTGGCCACAGCACAGGCGGGTCAGGCCGCCGCTGAGGCGACGATAGCGGCAATTCTCGCCAGCCAAACCGAAGATGAGAGCACGCTGGCGACCGCACAGGCCGAGGTGAGCGCCGCCCAGGCGACCGTCCAGGCACTTGTGACCCAGCAGGCCGCGGCCCAGGCGACGACGACGGCGCTCGCAGGTCAGGCTGCATCAGGATCGATCGATCCGACGCTCGTCGAGTTCTCGATCAATGTCGACGCTCAGGCTCTTGTCAATGGCGATGCTGATGCCATCCAGGCGGCGACCGACACCTTGACCGAGGAGCTGCAGAATTACGACGGGTGCCGGGTTGGATTGACTCTGACCTTCGGCTGGGCGGCAGAGATCTCCACCGGTGTCGAGATTGCCGAGGCGGTCAACACCATTCTCGAAGACGAGTTCCCGGAGATCTTCGGTGAAGCCGCCGTGCAGAGCTTCGCCAACATCGGCGCTGAGTTCGGCCGGGTCGATATTCAGATGTATTTCTACCGAGGGTGCGCCGCTCTCCAGTAGCGTCTTCCAACGGCCATGTCAGAGGACCGCCTGATAGACGATTGCGGTCTGCCGGGCCGTTTCCCGCCATGAAAACCGTTTCGAACGATCGAGGCCAGACTGTCCCACGTGTTTTGCCACATCGCTGCTGCTCGCGATGTGCGTCATGGCCGAAGCGACTGGCTCCGGGTGGGGGGGTACGAGGATCCCTGATGTCCCCACTACCTCCGGCAGACTGGTAGTGTTCGTGGCGATGACGGGCGTGCCACAGGCCATCGCTTCGAGTGCCGTCATGCCGAAGCCTTCACTGAGGGACGGGGTGACGTACATCGCGGCGTGCTGATAGAGCGCCACTTTCACATCATCACTGATGAAGCCGGGCACCACAACGCGATTTCGCAGTCCCAGGCGGTCGATCACCGGATCGATCGGAGGATAGATGTGGGGATTGCTGGTGTGAGGAGCTCCGGCGATCACGAGCTGAAAAGGCTCCGATACGCGGTGAGAGAAGCGGGCGAAGGCTTCAAGAAGAACCGGCAGGTTCTTGCGGACATCGAAACCGCCAACGTTGAAGACGTATGGGCCGGTGACACCAAGCGCCACTATCGCATCGGGCAGCTTGTCGCGATGTGTGGCGGGGCGAAACGCTGGTCCAGCCGCCATCGGGATGACATGAAGTCGTTCGGGCGAGATCTCGAGCACGTCGCGGGCCTGATTCGCGACGTACTGGGAAGGAACGATGACTGCCTGGGCCCGGGGGATCGAGCGCGCCATTACGTACTGAAACGAGCGCATGAGAAAACTGACCCGGTATGCGGATTCGGTCACTGGAATGAGATCGTGCAGCGTAACGACCGTCGGGCCAGACCGTCGATACGGCGCCGATCCGTGCGGAATGTGCAGAACATCGTTCCCCGTCGCCGCAACTGCGACACCGCGGATATCCCAGAGAGCCCGGTTGAGCTTGGCGGGCATCTTTCTGCCTTGGGCAGACACTGGTGCGAGCACGGAGACGGTCACGTGACGTGGCTCCTGTGAAAACTCGGCAATCAAGGCTTCGACGTAGGTGCGGATGCCAGATGGAGGAAACGAGAGGGCGGTGCCGTCGAGCGCGATTCGCAGGGGCGCCAGATCGTTGCGATGATCGTCGGTCATTCTTGCCCCGCATGCCGTCTGAAACGCCCAATGGGGAATGTCGCGGGCGAGTATAATTGTGAAAGATGGGATGGAAGAGAACGTGCATCTTGTTTAATCCCGAAACGAGGGATCATGGATTGCGTATCGCCTCTGCCATCTCGAAACCACTGTATTACGCTGGAGCAATTGGATGACCAAGCCTGTTGAGATTACCGATGATCAGTTCGAGGCCGAAGTGATCGATTCGGACAAGCTGGTAATCGTCGACTTCTGGGCCCCCTGGTGCGGACCGTGCCGGGCGATGGCGCCTGTTCTTTCCGACCTGGCCAAAGACCGGTCAGAGTCGGTCAAGGTCGTGAAAGTCAATGTGGACGAGCAGCAGATCAATGCCGCCAAACTCGGCATTATGACCATACCCACACTAGTGATGTTCAAGAACGGCGAACCAGTCGATCGGATGATGGGCGGGTACCCCAAGCGATCGATCGTCGACCGCGTCGAAAAGCAGCTGGCCGCAGCCACGGCATAGTTCGTCTTCAGACCAAGGAATGCCTCGGCGGCCACCTGGCGCGCCGGGGCTTTTCCGTGTCCGGCACAATGAGCGGATGGTGGGAGACCCGGTTTTTCCCCGGCCTCACGACGCGAAGGGATCATGGTGCGCGCGGGCCGGCTGGAGACCGTCGTTCAGGACTGGTCAGCCGGACTCACGCTCCCGCAGTTCCTCGACCTCGCGGCGAAGGTCCTCGATGTCGGCGAACTCGCGATAGACCGATGCGAAGCGGATGTAGGCGACCTTGTCCAGCACCTTGAGGTGTGTAAGGACTGATTCGCCTATTGCTGATGAGGGAACCTCGGTCGTGCCGAGCGACAGCAGGTCGGACTCGATGCGCTGCACGAGGAGATCAATCTCTCTTTCGCCAACGGGCCGTTTGGTAAGGGCAACACGGAGTTTCTGACGCAATTTGGCAGGATCGAACTCCTGCCGCCGACCGTCCTTCTTGACAACCGTGAGGCCGGCCAGCTCAACGCGTTCGTAGGTAGTGAAGCGTTTTCCGCACATGGAGCACTCCCGACGGCGGCGGATCGATTCGCCGCCCTGCACCTCACGGCTGTCGGTGACGCGGGAGTCAGGCTCGTGGCAAAACGGGCACTTCATGCGATGGCGACCCTGAAGGCCGCCTGGCACGGGCCGACATGGAGACTCAAGTCGCGTAAACGTTCTTCGCGCCCCTGGTGAACGTCGAAGCGCTGTCTGCTCACGAACTTTCCGTCATCTGCTAGCGGTCGCGGAGAAATCGAATGATGCTCGATTCCTCCTCGAAGTCATCGTCCGGCAGCACCGGACTCTGGTGGGATGGACGACCTGGCGTTTCCGCCTGGGCGATGCGGTAATGTCCGCGGTCGCCACGCGGCTGGGGGCCCCTTTGCTGCTGGCCGCGCATCTGACGGCGCGGGGCAGGAAAATCGAGGGTCGATTGCCGTTCGGAAAATCCCGTGGCAATCAGCGTCACCATCACAGAATCGCCCATGGATTCGTCGATCGAGGTTCCGTAGATGATCTCCGCGTCTTCATCGACCGCGGCCCGGATGATCTCAGCGGCATCGCTCGTTTCGGTGAGCGTCAGATTCGAGCTGCCAGTGATGTTGTAGAGAACGCCGGTGGCGCCCTCGATGCTGGTTTCCAGCAGCGGGCTGGCGATGGCGTCTTTGGCGGCATCGATGGTGCGGGTCTCGCCGGAACCGTAACCGATCGACATCAGGGCCGAGCCAGCATTCTGCATGATCGACCGCACATCGGCGAAGTCGAGGTTGATGATCCCGGGTTTGGTGATCAGGTCCGATATGCCGCCGATTCCCTGCCTGAGGACGTCATCGGCCAGTTTGAAAGCATCGGTGATCGAGGTTTTGGGGTCGACCATCTGAATCAAGCGCTCGTTGGGTATCGTGATAAGCGCGTCGACGTTCTCTCTGAGCGCCTGGATGCCTTCGTCGGACGCGCGACGGCGGCGGGTTCCTTCGAATTCGAAAGGTCGAGTCACGACACCAACGGTCAATGCCCCGGCCCCTTTGGCGATCTTGGCAATGATCGGCGAGGCTCCTGTTCCCGTGCCCCCGCCCATGCCAGCGGTGATAAAGATCATATCGGTGCCGCGGACGAGTTCGGAGAGTTGATCGGCGCTCTCTTCCGCCGCGCGTGCGCCGACGTCAGGGCGACCCCCGGCGCCGAGGCCCTTCGTCAGTTTGTCGCCAATGCGCACGGCAATGGTCGCCTTACTGTCGAGCAGCGCCTGGGCATCGGTGTTCACAGAGACGAACTCGATGCCGTCCACACCCGTTGCCACCATTCTGTTGATGGCATTGCCGCCGGCGCCGCCGACACCGACGACCTTGATCCGGGCGAATGTCTGGATGGGTCTGGGTGCAGGGCGACTCTGTCGCTCTGTCTGCGCGGGAGCTGTCACGGATTCGGTCGTCGTTCGGGCGGGTGGACCCGGAGGCGCCTGCTGCGAAGTCTCACGGTATTCCCGCCTGCCTGTATCAAACAATGGTCGGCCCTCATCATCTCGCATCGGTAGTCCCTCGTGTGCCACCATCGGGGCTATCGAATCGGGCACCCTGGTGAATATTGCGCATTGTCCTCAGATGACCTGCGTACGAACAGGCGTTGCCGGGTGCAGCGTGGCTCGTCGAAGATGTTCGCGAGAAGCTGCACCGCCACTGCTAACTGTAAACGATGTTATGGTCACAGGTGGTCTCTCGCTGGACCGCGCGCCCATCCTCATGCCCCACACTCATGCGCCGCGGATTGTAGCCGGGTTCTCTGTGCTTGCTGGCCATCCGGTCGAGGTATGGCGCTCCACGGCAAGCTCGACCAATCGATCGACCAGCGCGGAGATACTGAGCCCGGAAGCCTCCCAGAGCATCGGATACATGCTGATCGATGTGAATCCCGGCAGGGTGTTGACCTCGTTCAGATAGAGTTCGCCCGTATCCCGGTCGAGAAGGAAGTCGACGCGCGCCAGACCGGCCAGGTCAAGCGCCTTGAACGCAGTTTTTGCCTGACGACTGGCATCCTCGGTGATGCTCTCCGGAACGTCTGCAGGAACGATGCATTGCGAGCGCTCGTCGATGTATTTCGCCGCGTAATCGTAGAACTCGTGAGCGGGAATGATTTCACCCACGCACGACGTGATCAAATCGTCATTGCCGAGAACCGAGATTTCCAGCTCGCGGGCATTGATGCCTTTTTCGACGACGATGCGCCGGTCGAGGCGGGCGGCCTCATCCATGGCCTGGCGAAGCTGTGAGGGGCTATGCACTTTGCTGACGCCCACACTGGAACCCATATTCGCAGGCTTGGTAAAGCAGGGGAAGCCGAGTGTGTCGGCGATATTCGACGAAACCCGATCTGGCTCCCGCAGCCACATGGATCGCTCGACAAGAAGCCAGGGGGCCTGTCTGATGTCATGTCGATGGAGGACCTGTTTGGCCATCGCCTTGTCCATCGCCAGAGCCGAGCCGAGGACACCGGAGCCGACATAGGGAATCCCCGCCAGCTCGAGCATCCCCTGCACGGAACCGTCTTCACCGCGAGGACCGTGCAGAACCGGGAAGACGACATCGATCGATTCAACGAGCTCACCGGCCAGAAAGTGAGCAGACGGCTCGTCCGGGCCGATGGCGACTTCATCGGGATGACGGCCCTGATCCAGGGAGAAAAGTGGCGACGTGGCGGTCAGACGGGCCATTGGATCGCCCTGAGAAAGCCAGCGGCCGTTGCGGGTAATGCCGATCGGCACGCATTCATATCGTTCCGGATCGAGGGCGTTGATCACGGTCTGGGCGGAGCGAAGGGACACATCGTGTTCTTCTGACTGTCCTCCGAAGAGGATGGCGACACGCACCTTGCGATTCGGGTTCTGCTGTTGCGGGGCCATGAAACGAATGCCTTTC
>JBFWRO010000114.1:0-7536 GCA_050248865.1 Thermomicrobiales bacterium
GCGGAAATGACGCTCACCGACGAATCGCACATTACCCTGCTGGCGTCATCCCCGCAGGGATATGCCAATCTCTCCAGGCTGATTACGGAAGCCCACAGGCTGCCTCCCGATTGGCAGTCCAGACGAGGCAACGCAGGAGTTGCAACGGGCGCCGATGTGGGCAGGGGCAACGCATGCGTTGCGGCTACACCTCTCGGTGGCAGGGACGGGGATGGGATCGATCTGTTCATGCGGGGGGTTGGCAAATCGACTCCGCACTATCACCCGGATGACCGCGTACCGCGCCTCGATCCAACGCTTCTGGCCTCACATGCTGAGGGACTGATCCTGTTGACCGGTTGCCGGAAGGGGAAGCTCTCCCAGCTGGTCGATGAGGATCGGATAACGGAAGCCGCCGATCTCCTGCGCACTTACAGAGAGTGGCTCGGCGCCGAGAACGTCTTTGTCGAACTGCAGCACAATCTGGTTTACGGCGATAGCAAGCGGATTCACCGTCTGGTTGCACTGGCGGAGCGGGAGCACGTCGGTTATGTGGCGACAGGGAATGTCCATTACCACACTCCGGAGCGGCATCGACTGCAGGATGTGCTGGTGGCGATCCAGAACCGCACATCGCTCGACAATTCGCACCAGTTTCGCCGTCCGAATGCGCAATTCTCTCTCCGCTCACCCGAGGAGATGGCCTTTCTTTTTCGGGACTATCCGTTGTCGCTTGCAACAACACAGGTGATCGCCGAGCGGTGCCGGGGGTTCAATCTGGCCCGCGATCTGGCCTATGTCTTTCCCGACTACCCCACACCTTCCGGGGAGACGCCGGGGGAGATGCTGGCCCGGGTCTGCACCGAGGCGCTGAACGAACGCTATCCCGAGGACCAGACCGAGGCCCGCAAGCGTCTCGCCGAGGAGATGCATGTCATTTCTCATCACAAGCTGGCGGGGTTCTTTCTCCTCTATCGCGATCTCCTCATCCTGGCGCGCGAAGTGGCCGATGAGATTCGCGGCACGAGCAGTCCCCGCACAGCCGGGAACCTGCCGCCGGGACGTGGTCGCGGTTCATCGGTCAGTTCGATCGTCTGTTATCTGATCGGGCTCTCGCATGTCGACCCACTCAAGCACGACCTCTTTTTCGGTCGCTTCCTGAACGAGGAGCTGCATTCGATTCCCGACATCGATCTCGATTTCCCCCGGGAAATTCGGGAGCGGTTGATCGAGCGGGTTTATGAGGTCTTCGGGCACGATAAAGCGGCTCTCGTTTGCGCGTTTTCCACCTACCGGTTGCGCAGCGCGGTGCGCGATGTCGGCAAGGCGCTCGGATTACCCCTGCCAGAGCTGGACAAGATTGCCAAGTTGAGCGAGCCGCGATCGGCCAAAGAGCTGGGTGAGGAGCTGGCCAGAGTGCCGGGTTATGCCCAGCGCAAGGATGCTCCTCCGTGGTGCTATCTGATCGAGCTGGCGGATCAGCTAAGCGGCTTTCCTCGCCACGTGACCCAGCATGTGGGAGGGATGATCATCTCATCCACCCCACTCGCTGAGCTGGTGCCGATCCAGCCAGCGGCCATGGAAGGGCGCTTCATCTGTCAGTGGGACAAGGATTCCTGCGACGATGCCCGGGTGGTGAAAATCGACTTTCTGGCCCTCGGCATGCTCTCGCTGGTCGAAGAATGTCTGGAGCTGATCTACCAGCAGGGCAAGGGAACACTCGATCTGAGCCGCATCGATTTCAACGCCCCGGAGATCTACGACATGATCTGCGCGGGAGACACGATCGGCGTGTTCCAGATCGAAAGCCGGGCTCAGGTGCAGATGCTGCCGCGGACGGGACCGCGCAAGCTGGACGATCTCGTCGTGCAGGTGGCGATCGTGCGGCCGGGTCCGATCATCGGTGGTGCGGTAAAGCCGTACGTTGCCCATCGCCAGCAGGAACGGACCAGCTTTCTGCCGATCGAGCCGTATTACGATCATCCGCTTCTCGAGTCAGTGCTGGAGGAAACACATGGAGTGATCCTCTATCAGGAGCAGGTGTTGCAGGTGTCGATGGCCCTGGCGGGATTTTCTGCCGGACAGGCCGACGCCCTGCGACGTTCGATGACTCGCAAACGCTCCCGCGAAGCGATGATCCAGATGTGGGATCAATTCCGGGATGGGGCGATCGCGCGGGGAGTGTCAAAGGAGGTCGCCCGGAATGTCTTCAAGAAGCTGCTCGGGTTCGCCGCCTATGGTTTCCCCAAGGCGCACGCGGTGGCCTTCGCGGTGCTGGCGTATCAGTCGTGCTGGCTGAAGTACTACTACCCCGCCGAGTTCACCTGCGCATTGCTGAACAACCAGCCGATGGGATTTTATCCGCCTCATGTGCTGACGAATGACGCCAAGCGGCATGGGTTGCGGGTGTTTGGTCCGGATATCAATCTTAGCCAGCTGCGTTGTTCAGTGGAAGGGAATGCTATCCGCATCGGCCTTGGTTACGTTCAGGGAATGAGCCAGGATACGGCCAGACAGATCGTCGTCGAACGTCTTCGCCATGGCAACTACACCTCACTGGCTGACTTTCTGCGCAGAGCGCCACTTTCGACCGATGCAATCGAGAATCTGGTGATGGTCGGAGCCTTCGATCGATTCGGACTCGGTCGCCGGGAAGCGCTGTGGATGATCGGTCTGTTCATTCCCTCGAAGCGGGTCGGCTCTCCGAAAAAGCAGAAGGGTCGGCAACTGGCGCTGGCCTTGCCAATCGAGCAGGATCGTGTCGAGTTGAAACCGCTGGGCGCCTGGGATCAGATGTCGGCCGATTACGAGATTCTGGGGCTCTCGCCCCGCTATCACCCGCTGGGATTGTTGCGACCGCGCCTGCCAGCCCATCTGGTGCGAACGGTCGATCTGGAGACACTGCCGCACGATGCGGTGATCACGATCGCCGGCCTGATCGTCTGCAGGCAGCGGCCGGGGACGGCCAAGGGCATCACTTTCCTGCTGATGGAGGACGAGGCCGGACTGGTGAATGTGATCGTGTATCCCGATCTCTACCAGCGAGAGCGGCTTCTGGTGCGTGGAGAGCCGTTTCTGGTGGTGCAGGGCAAGCTGCAGAAGAAAGACGGCACGATCAATGTCATGGCCCACAAGGTGGCATCACTGGAAGGCGCCAGGGATCGTTTCAACGCCCCGATGCCCGACGCCTACGAAGACGCCGTTCCCGAGCAGCGGGCCACGAAGAAAGCGTTGCAACCCGCAAGTCACAACTATCGGTAGGAAACGGGAACGGGGACCCAGGAGATCGAAGGGCACGGTAGAAACGTTGGCCCAGCTAGGCGTCTGATCCAGGCAAGACCAGGTCCAGACCGCTGAACTGAACAAACGCGGTATCTGTGGTCACAAATCGGTAACCACCTGCCACGGCAAAAGCAGCCAAGTACGCATCCATCCACAGCTTCGGCGAAGAGGTTGACCGACTGGCGTACTCCCTCCAGAGATCGGTCACCCCAACCGGTTCTCGCGGTTGGAAGACGACAAGGCCTTCTGCCAACAAACGATCATACGCATGCAACGCCCCCTGATTCGTGAGAGGGGCGATTCCATACGGATCGAACACAGACTTCAAAGTCAGTAGCCGAAGAAACGATTGCTGGGTGGAACGGCAGAACAACAAAGAACCTGCCCTGGTGACGGAACTGAACCAATCCGAAGCAACCTGGTAATGGCTGTGGAGATCAATAGATAACGCAAGCCAAACGTTACTATCGACCAAGTGCACGATCCGCGTCCTCGTTCAGCAGAATATCCGCGACCCGCGCGGGCGTCATCTCCTTCTCAGGAGAAGCTGGATGACGCGCACGAACCAGCGGAAACACCGGCTCTCGATTCGCGGAGATCGGAACATCTGAAGCTGGCTGGGAAAGCCCCTTCTCCAGCAATTCAGCAACCATGTCCTTCAATTTGCGATCCTCAGCGATGGCCCGCATCTTGACCGCTCTCATCAGTTCGTCAGGTATCTCGATCGTCGTCTTCATAATCCCATTTTGCCAGTAATATGCGTTGTAGACGCCATACCCAGGTGCTAGTGCGGTGCCACGATCTGAGCCTTATTCACATGGTGACCCGGGATGATCCATGTCAACTGGCGTCCAGCGTCATCACCCCTCGAGCGTGGCGAAGAGATTGTTGAAGGATTCGGCAAGGGTAGGATGAGCGAAAATTCCCGCTCGCAGCGCGGTGTAGGGCAGGTCGCCCATCATCGCAATCTGCACCATGGCCATCACCTCTCCACCTTCCAATCCAAGGATCGCCGCGCCGAGAATCCGTTCGGACTGCGCATCGATCACGACCTTCATCACGCCACGTGTCTCATCGACTTCGAGCGCCCTTGCCACACTACTCATCGGCATCGAAGCAACTCGCACCTGACGGTCCTGCGATCGCGCCTCAGCCTCGGAGAGTCCGATCCTCCCCAGCTGCGGGTCGATGAAAACGACGTAGGGAACCATGCGATTCATCGTGGAGGCGTTGCCGGCTTCGATCACATTCGACCGCAGAATGCGATAGTCGTCGTAGGAAATATGCGTGAATGCGGGACCGCCTTTGATGTCCCCAAGCGCGAACACACCCTCGACAGTCGTGGCCAGCTTTTCGTCGACCGTGATGTAGCCTCGCTCATCGGTCTCGATCCCGGCGGCGGCAAGATCGAGCAGATCAGCATTGGGCGTCCGGCCGGTTGCGACGAGGAGATGGGATCCGGAGATCGATCGCGCGCCCTCTTTTCCGTTCACAGAGAGCGCCAGGCCCTCCGCATGTGCGGCAACGCCGCTGGCTTCCGTATCGAGCAGAATGTCGATACCATCCTCTTCGAGAATATCCAAAACAGCACTGGCGATGTCCGAGTCCTCGCGACCGATAAGCTGGGAACCGCGTTGAACAATGGTCACGCGGCTGCCGAAACGGCGGAACATTTGTCCAAATTCAAGTCCAAAGTAGCCCCCGCCCAGGACTATCAGGTGCTCAGGCAGATTCGAAAGCTCCATGATGGATGTCGAATCGAGAAACGCCACCTGATCCAATCCCGGCAGATCGGGGGTCGACGGGCGGCCGCCCGCATTGATGAAAATCTGCTCCGAGGCGAGTCGCCGTTCATCCCCGGTGTTCATCGCAATCGTCAGCGAGCGAGGCCCTGTGAACAAAGCTCTGCCCCTGTACAGGTCCAGACCCTGTGTTTGCTCGATCCCCCGCTCGGTCCCAGAGCGGAATTGTTCGACGATTGCCCGTTTTCGTTCCAGAACCCGTGCAAGATCGACTTCGATCGGTCCGGTCTCTACACCGTAGTCAGCGGAGCGGTTGGCCAGATGGGCAACCCTGGCACTCGCGACCATGGTTTTCGATGGCGTACAGCCCACATTGACGCATGTGCCGCCGAGGTGGTTGTGCTCGATCAGGGCCGTTCGACGACCAGATCGGGCAAGATCTTTAGCCAGGGGAACGCCGGCCTGTCCAGCTCCAATGACTATTGCGTCATAGCGAGTCTCATCCAATGTCTCCATCCCTCCTTACTTCCTCGATAGAGAGCCAATCTGGCGCCATAACGGGCACGCGCGAAACGCTAAACCTCCAGAACCATTGGCAGCACCATCGGTTTGCGGCCAGTCTCGCGCTGGAGGAACTGCTGGGTAGCATTGCGGAGCTGACGTGAGAGGTACTGGCCATCCTCTGAATGGCGGTCACCAGTGTAGTTTTCGAGAACGCTGAGAATCCGTTGTTTGGTTGCGTCAAGGAGGTCGGTCGATTCGCCGACGTGCACGAAACCGCGCGTGACAAGTTCCGGTCCGGCCACGATTTGACCGGTTTCCCGATCGACACTCACGACGACCATCACGATGCCGTCATCTGCCAGCGCCTGACGATCGCGGATGACCACGTCGCCAACCTCGCCTACCGACCCCCCATCGACGTACACCGGACTTGCCTGAATTCTGTCGACGATCTCCACCGACTCCGGGGTGATCTCCACAACGTCTCCAACTTCAGCACGGGTGTACCGATCGGCGCCGATCCCGTATTCCATTGCCAGGTCTGCATAGAGAGCCAGCATTCGATGCTCGCCGTGGAATGGCATCACGTGCTGCGGCCGGGTCAGCTCGATAACCTTGGCAATTTCATCACGGCTACCGTGACCCGAAACATGGACAAGCGCGCGAGCATTGTAGATGACCTCAGCCCCCTGCCGGAAGAGACCATCGATGATTCGGTACACCGCGGTCTCGTTGCCTGGTATCGGCGTGGCCGAGACAACGACCGTGTCGTTTTCGACAATCCGGATTTCCTTGTGACCGCCGTTGGCAATGCGCGACAGCACCGACATGGGCTCACCCTGACTCCCAGTGACGACGTAGACGATCCGGTCATCGGCAACGCTCTGGGCATCTCTGGCTTCGATGAGCACCCGGTTGGGATCCCTGAGATATCCGAGCTCGAGTGAAATCTCGACATTCTTGACCATGCTGCGTCCGAGAACGGCAACCCGTCGCTTGTGTTTTTCCGCAACATCGATAACTTGCTGGATACGGGCAATCAGCGATGCAAAGGTCGCAATAATGATCCGGCCGGGCGCTGCCTGAAACACTTCGTCGTACGTTTCGCCAACCACTCGCTCGGATAGCGTATGTCCTCGGGTTTCGATATGCGTGCAGTCGGAAATGAGCAGCCGAACGCCCTGATCGCCAAGACGCTGCAACGCAGCCAGATCGAATTCCTCATCGTCGATGGGCGTCGGATCGATCTTGAAATCGCCGGTATGAACGATCAGGCCAGCAGGAGTCGAGATTGCGAAACCGACGCAGTCGGGAATGCTGTGCGTGACTCGAAACGGTTCGATCAGAAACGGGCCGAGCTCGAAGATTTTCTCGGCCCCCGGTTCGATGATATGGAGATCCGCGCTGTTCTGGTAGCTGACTTCGGCGAGCTTCCCACCAATCAGCCCGTTCGTCAGTCTGGTCGCATAGACCGGGCAGCGGAGATCAGGCAGGAGGAAGGGCAAGGCGCCGATGTGGTCTTCGTGCCCATGCGTCACGATCATCGCCAGGATCTTGTTCCGTCGTTGGCGGAGCCACTCGATGTTTGGAAGGACGAGGTCGATGCCTGGCTGGTCATCGGAGGGAAATCCGACACCGCAATCGACGATGATGATCCCCTCGTCGTGTTCGAGGACCATCATGTTCCGGCCAATCTCGGCAGCGCCGCCAAGAAAGACGATCCGTACAGAAGTGTTCACATGAATTCCTTCGTCAGTCGCTTGAGAGTCACCGTCAGAACATCGAGAGCTGTTCGTGAGGAGGCTCCAATTCGATAACCGGTTCCTGCTCTCGCAAGCGCTCCGCGCGGGCTTTGTCCAGAATGCTTCTTAGCCGGGCGAAGTCTTCTTCGATGACTGGCCGAAGGTTGCCCTGGTGAAGAGCGGCCGCCGGGTGGAACATCGGCACGATCGTGCGCGCCCCGAATTTTCGCGGTTGCCCATGAATCCGCGTTATCCGCTCGCCGGGAAACCACTTTGCCATCGAAAAG
>JBFWRO010000115.1:0-7528 GCA_050248865.1 Thermomicrobiales bacterium
GTGCAGCGTGATCGATCAGCAGACTGTGCGACTCGGTGATTCGCCCGTCGCCGGGAACAATATCTCCTGAGCGGAGAAGGACTACGTCGCCAGGAACAACGTCGTCCAGCGGAATCCCCCGCGGCAGACCGTCACGCAGCACGTCCACTTCGACGCGGACCCGTTCGAGCAGGAGGTCGACGGCTCGTCCTGCGGATCGTTCCTGCCAGAAGCTGAGTCCGCCGCTGGCGACGACGATCACCAGGATGATCGATGCGTCCACTCGATCACCGGCGATGAACGACACTCCCGTGGCAAAGAGCAGAATGAGGATGATCGGATTCTGGAACTGGGGAAGGAGGATGCGGAGGTCCTGCCGTCGTTGCTCGAAGCGTCTGGATCGCTTGGTAGCGACTGAGTGCCGGCGGGCCGCTTCCTCAGTAGTGAGACCCTGGTCGCCTGAGCCGAGTTCGCGATAAAGGGCAGACTCCTCCAATGCCCACCAGGCGCCGGAAGAATCGGCCTGTGATGGCTCGCTGAGCTGGCGACCGGGGCGGCTCGTCATGTACGACATATTCCTTTGTGGCTGGCGGCAGCGCACGCCAGGGCGACCTCGGTTGCCAAGCCCTCCCGCCTCGTCCGGGACGAAACCAGTACCACGTCATCGGGCGTCGGACAAATGACTGCCCATGCGCTCTATCCCAGAACGGGGTGGTCTCTGAAGGCGCCCGAATTCTGGTGCTCCAGTCCCGGATGTTCAGGCGCCCATTTTCCCCCTGGTCTCGTCCCTAGCTGGTCAACGCCTTCTTCGATGCGACCAGCAAGCGGCCCCGCTTCTGAGCCAGCTCCTGAATCTGCTCCGGTGTGTACTCGAAGAGGCCACCCTGCGTCTTCAGACCGAGCTTGCCTTCCTCGACCTTGCTGGTGACCGTCGAGGAGATGCCGGTGTTGTTGCTCAGGTCCTTGTTCAGGTAACTGGCGACGGCGGTGTAGATATCGAGACCGGCCACATCGAGCAGCTCCAGTGGACCGATGACCGCCAGCTTGTACCCTATGCCCCATTTGGTGATCTTGTCGATGTCCTCTGCCGACGCAACGCCCTCATCGAGCAGGTGCAGGGCCTCGCGCATGATCGCGTAGAGAATGCGGTTCTCGACAAAGCCAGGAATGTCCTTGTCGACGATCCCCGGAACCATGCCGATGCTTTCGATAACCTGCACCGTCGTATCGACCGTCGCCTGGTCGGTCTCGGCCCCCTTGATGACCTCGATCACCGGGATGAGATGCGGCGGGTTCGACCAGTGCATGCCGATCACCCGGCCGGGATTCTTCAGGCCATCTTGCAGGGTGGTGATCGGAATGCCCGACGTATTCGATCCCAGGATCGCATCCTCCCGGGCCTGTTCGGCCAGCTCAGTAAAGACGGACTTCTTGATCTCCAGCCGTTCTGGCACCGATTCGACGATGTAATCCGCATTCGCCACAGCGCCCGCCTGATCGGTGGTCATCGAGAGCTTCCCGCGAGCAGCAGCGACATCGTCTTCCGTGACGAATCCGCCGCCCTGCAGCGTTTTGAAGACGAAATCGATGGTGCCTTTGGCCTTCTCGATCTGCTCGTCTTTGATGTCTGTCAGCGTCGTGTTGTAGCCATGACGCGCGAACGTGGCGGCCATGCCGGGCCCCATCGTTCCCGCACCGACGACGACGACATTGGTGATTCCCTTGACGGTCATAATTGCTCCTTTATCGCAGGCAACAGGCAAAGGGCAAAAGGCAAAAGTTGCCCGACTCCCTGAGTTCGTTGCCCACCATTTGTATCAGTCCCTGGTCCTCGATCCCCTTTGCCCTGGGCCTCTTGCCTCCGTCAATGCATCGAAATCCCGCCCCCAATATTGATCGCCGCGCCGTTGACGAAACCCGCCTCGTCGGAACACAGGAAGACGATCAGACCATTGATATCTTCGGGAGTTTCCAGCTTGCCGATCGGCGTGTGGGATTGCACGTAGTCGAAATGCGCCTGCGGAAACGCCGCCCGGGTGCCCGGAGTATCGAGCAGCGTCGGCGTCACGTAGCAGGTGGTAATGCCATGCGGCCCGAGTTCATTGGCCAGGGCGCGGGTCATGCCCAGCACCGCCGCTTTGCTGGTGACGTAATGCACGAAACCCGGAGTGCCCATCCAGACGGTGTCCGAGCCGATATTGATGATCTTGCCTCTGCCCTGCTCACGCATCGCCGGGACGACCGCCCGGGTGGCCAGGTAGGTGCCATCGACGTTCACTCGCAACCGCTTCTTCCATTCATCGTAGGTCAGGTCGTCCCACGGACAGGCCGTGAATATGCCAGCGTTGTTCACCAGGGCATCGATTCGACCAAAGTTCTTGATCGCTGTGGCCGCCATCTTGTCCATGTCTTTTTCAGACGTGACATCGGCCTTCACGAAGACGATCTTATTGCCCCGCTTCTCCTTTTTGATTTCCGCTGCGAGTTCGCGGCCATCGGCGATGTCGACCATCACCACGGCGGCGCCTTCCTCGACCAGCCGGCGTGAAATCGACGACCCCATCTCACCTGCGCCGCCAGTCACGACAACAACCTTGTCTTTGATGCTAATCGGCATCTGTGTTCCTTTCTAAACGAGGCAATAGGCAAAGGGCAATAGGCATTGGGGGATAAGTGAAGCATGACGGGCCATTCAACAAATCACCTTGCCAGAGATAAACAGTCCTCGATCTCGCCAGGTTATTCAGATCTTCAAGAAAAGCACTCGTCGTTCGCTATGATTGCCCGTTGCCCTTTGCCTACGATCCGTCATCCCAACCCTCTATCGCGTCCATCGCCGCGCCGACGCCGGCGCCAAGCTGGACCGGATATCCGATGTCTTTGAGACTCCGTTCGAAAATTGCCAGCTGACTGGCCAGCATCGTCGGGTGCGCAGCCATGCCCATATGGCCCAACCGGAAGAGCTTGCCATTCAGATCGCCGTAACCGGGTGAAATCATCACTCCGTAACGATTGCGCATCGTGCCCCGGATCTGCTCGTCAGTCAGCCCCTCTGGCATCTTCACAGCAGTGACGCACGACGCGGCGATCTCTTCCCGCACCGGCCACAGCTCGAGGCCGAGCGCCTTGACCCCCTCTCGACAGGCCCGGGCGATCACCTGATGCCGCTGGACGACGCGCTCGACGCTCTCTTCGAGCGTTTGGGTGAGGGTCGACTCCAGCGCGTACATTTCGCTGACAGAAGGGGTATACGGAAAGCGATCGTTTTCCAGCCAGGCGTCTTTCCAGTCGAGAATCGACAGAAAACTGCCTCGCAACGGATTGGCATGCTGCTCCATCGCCTCCCAGGCTGCCGGGCTGATCGACATCAGCGACAACCCGGGCGTTCCGCCAAGGCACTTCTGCGGACCGGCGATCGCCACGTCCATGCCCCAGTCCTCTGGGCTGAGCAATTCGCCGCCCAATCCGGAAACGGTATCGACCATGGTCAACACGCCGAACTCGCGGGCGATGGCGCCGATTTCCTTTACCGGATTGTGGGTGCCGGAAGGCGTCTCTGAGTGAACGACCGAGAGGTACTTGACGCCGGGGTTGGCGTTCAGCGCTTTTCTCACATCTTCAGGGTCGATGGCATCGTCGTAGCCGACGGCGACCTCTATCGTCTCGCCGCCGAACTTGTCGATGAACAACTGAAACCACTTGCCGAAGACTCCGGAGACCAGATTGAGCACTTTGTCGCCGGGCTGGATCAGACTGGCCGCCGCCGACTCCAGACCGAGGATCGCCTCGCCCTGCATGATCACCACATCGTAGTCCGTGCGGAAGACCTGCTTGAGCAGATCAGACGTGTGCGCGAACTGCTCCTTGAACGCCGGGTCATAGTGATAGAGCACCGGTTTGGCGAGATCGCGCCTGGTTCGCTCCGGGACTTCGACCGGACCGGCAGCCAGATTCATTCGTGGCCAGTTGGTCATTGGTGCTCTCCTTTCTCGAGGAACGTGCATCGTGAATGGTGCATCGTGCATAGCTGCCCACTGAACGACGCCACAGCTCCGCGGACGTGTTCACTCTTGACGATGCACCGAATGTCCCTCACGGCCTGACCTCTCTCCCAAACGGGAGAGAGGCAGGAAGTGAGAAGCGTGTTACTCGTAGCCCAGCTCGGCGAGTTTGGCATGCATGCCTTCTGCGTCACCAATCGCCGAAACGGTGATGGTGCCGTCGATGATGCCTGCCTCGGCCTCGTCGACCGCAGCAACAGTCTCGGCCGGAACGCTTTCCGGCAGTTCGAGCAAGCTGACGCCGCCATTCTCCACATTCATCGTGTAGACCTGACCGAACTGGTCGGTGCCGGCGTTGGCGATCATCTGCTCATAGATGCCGCTGTAATCGAAGAGCACTGACGTGAGCAGGATATCGCTGTAATCCGCAGTCTTGTCACCGATGACGTCGATGAACCAGGCAGGGCTGTCCGGATTGGCTTCGTTGAATGTGCGGATGGCTTCGATCATGCCGAAGGAGGCTCCGTCGCCCATGCCGAAGATAATGTCGGCGCCTGCCGCCAGCTGTTGCTCGGTGACGCGGCTCGCGCCTGCGGCATCCTCGTATGCGGCTTCACCGATGACACTGTAGATCAGCTGTGCTTCCGGATTGGAGGCCTTCAGTCCTTCGGCGAAACCGACCGTCATGTAGTTCCACGTCGGCGGCTCTCCAGAGACCACAACCCCAACCGTGCCGGTTGTCGTCGACAGACCGGCCAGAACGCCGGCCAGGTAGGCGACTTCCTGGGCCTGCGTCTCGATATCGGCGACTTGCGGACCCACGGCGTCCGGATTCTCGATGACGGCCACCGAAATGCCTTCATTCTGCGCCGCGAAATCTGGGCAGGTGGTCTGGTAGCCGGAGGCGTGGCAAATGATCAGCTCCGCGCCCTGATCGGCAAGGTCCGCCAGCGCCGGAGTAATGTCGTCGTATCCACCGTTCTCGTAAACGATCGATGTCACGCCCATCGCTTCCGCGGCGGCTTCGAGACCGTCGGCGCCCTGTTGGTCCCAACCGAGATTGGTGCGCGCTCCCGGTGTGATCAGCGCTGCGGTGCTGATCGTTGGCTCTGCCATAGGAGTACTGTCCTGTGCCAGAGCCGGGGCAAGAAATCCCATCCCAAACGCGGCGAGCAGCGCGAGCACGCCGATCATCCGGAAGGGGCGTCGAACCGTTTTCATCCCTGGTTCTCCTCTCCGATAGTCACTTCACGCGACTCTTGTCACGCGACGGGATCCGCTCCCGCGCGGGGCTCGATCCCGTAATTGGGGTCGAGCCCGGCGCGCAACGGTGCAAAAGGCAAAAGTGGTTGCGAGTCATGACGATCCTCGCGAGCGTTGGATTGCGCTAGACAGGGCTGTTACACGCGCAGTAAGCGTGGTGATTGCGGCAATGACATTTTGAGCGGAGGACGAGTCGAGATAGTCCAGACGTTCAGCGATAATCACCTGTGTTTTCATTTCGCTCAGCGATCCTCGGGCCATTGCCAGGAACCTGAGATAGTCGCCGGTGCTGTTGCGGGCATTCCCTTCGGCAATATTGGAGGGCACCGACACGGCAGCGCGACGAAGTTGAGACGTCAATCCATATAGCTCGTCCTTCGGAAAGCCCTCGGTCGCCTTATAGATCAAAACGGCTAGGTCGATACCATCTCTCCAAACGCGCAAGTCTGTGAAATCAAGGACGACATCGAAATCGGGCGAAGGTTCTTCGATCGAGAAGCCGAACGAGGGCCGTTTCTCAGGATTCATATGCCAGAGATAGCTCGTCTCGCTACCCATCATCTCATCCCTAAACAACTCATCATCTTCCATCTTGACATCTCCCAACCGCCAAATACGCTTCTTTGCCCTTTGCCCTTTGCCCTTTGCCCTTTGCCCTTTGCCTACCGCTGCCCCCTCGCATACGGCACACCCAGTGCCGCCGGCAATTGCGTCTTGCCGGCCAGAACGACCATCGCCACCATAATGCCAATGTACGGCAGCATGCCGATGAACTCGGTGCGAATATCGACGCCGATGATCTGCAAACTATCACCGAGGGCATTCAACATGCCAAAGAGAATGGCGCCAGCGGCAATCCGCCAGGGGTTCCATCCTCCAAGCATGGTGATCGCCAGCGCGATGAATCCCTGACCGACCGTCATCCCAATGGTGAAGATGCGCAGATCGGCGACCGCCAGGAACGCGCCGGCAAACCCGGCCATGATCCCCGCCAGCGACATCGCCAGATATCGCGTCCGAATGACATTGACTCCGGCGGCATCGGCGGCGAACGGACTCTCGCCGACCGCGCGTACGTTCAGGCCAAACTTCGTCTTGAAGAGCAGCCAGGCGAAAACCGGCACCAGCGCCCAGCAGATATAGAAAATAATCTGCCGGTTGAACAGCGCCGGTCCAATGATCGGTATATCGCTGAGCAGCGGAATCTCGACGACTCTGGCCCGCACGTTGGCGGCGACATTCTGACCACCATACCAGTCGCGGAAAAGATAGCCTGTCAGACCAGCGGAGAAGATCGTAATGGCCAGACCGACCAGCACCTGATCGACCCGTAGCTGAATCGTCAGGATTCCGAACAACAGGGACATTGCCAGCCCCGCGCCGATGCCGCCCAGCATTCCCAGCGTAACGCTCTCTGTCTTGTAGGCCACGTGGAAGCCAAAGAAGCAGCCCGCCAGCATCATTCCCTCGATGCCGAGATTGAGCAGCCCGGATTTCTGGGCGAAGGCGTCGCCCAGCGAAGCGATGACCAGCGGCACGGCCCGCAACAGCCCGGTCGCCAACATGGCGGTAAGGAAATCGCTGACGTCGATCCCGTTGATCGTCATCGCGTTCCTCCTGGGGCAACCGCCGTGGCGGCCGTCGCCACGTCAGACGGCGCCGGCTTAGGCGCGCGGCTGGTCCATCGCCGCTCGAGATAGACAGCCAGCGCGAAGCAGAGCAGCATCAGACCTTCCAGCAGCTCGATGAAATAGGTCGGGACATCGGCGCGCCGGGCCATCGAGTCGCCTCCGACAATAAGAAAGGAGAAGAAAAAGGCAAACGGCACGATCAGCAAACTATTCAGTCGGGCCAGGTAGACGAGGGCGAAGGCCGTGAAGCCGTAACCCGGGTTCCAGTTTCCTTTGAAGAGACCCTGAACCCCCAACACGTCGTTCGCTCCTGCCAGTCCGGCGAACCCGCCACTGGCCAGCAGCGCCACGACCATCAACGTCGCGACGGGAATGCCAGCGTGCACCGCCGCCCTGCGGTTGCGCCCGATCACATCGAGCATGAACCCCGGAACCGTCGAGCGAAAGAGGATTGCCACCAGAATGATACAGACGACCCCGACGATCAGTCCGACATGCACCTCGCTGCCCGGGATATGGGAGAGGCGATTCGGCAGAGGAATCTGCCGCGTCTGAGGCGCCACGATATCGGGATCCTTGGCCGGACCCTTGACCAGCCACGCCGTCACATTCAAGGCGACATAATTCATCATCAGCGTGGTGATGATCTCGTTC
>JBFWRO010000116.1:0-7502 GCA_050248865.1 Thermomicrobiales bacterium
CCGCTTGGTGATGCGTCAGCGGACGCCCCTTATCGACTGCGGGCAACCGGGTCAGTTGTGAAGTTCAAGGGCTACATGGCTGTGTACACGGCCGGAAAAGACGAGGGCGATGAGGATGAGCTGGACAAGGGTGCACTCCCGCCACTCCACGAACAGGAAATACTCGACCTTGAATCACTGACGCCCGTCCAGCATTTCACCCAGCCGCCGCCCAGGTTTACAGAGGCGACGCTGGTGAAGGAGCTCGAAGAAGGCGGAATCGGAAGACCGAGCACCTACGCCCCAACCATTGCCACGTTGCTGGCACGGTCATACGTGGCCGTGGAAGACAAGCGTCTTGCCCCGACGGAGCTTGGCTTCGTGGTCAGCGATTTGCTTGCCGAGCATTTCCCCACCGTTTTCGAAGTTGGTTTCACCTCCCAAATGGAGGACGAGCTCGACGAAATCGCCTCGGGGGACCGCCAGTGGGTGCCGACGATACGCGAGTTCTATGACCCGTTTCAGACGACGCTGGCGCTGGCCGAAAAGTCGATCGAGCGCGTCAAATTGAAAGACGAGCCAGCCGGTGAAGACTGCGAAGTCTGTGGAAGACCGATGCTGATCAAGCTTGGCCGTTTTGGCAAGTTCATGGCATGCAGCGGTTTCCCGGAATGCAGGAACTCGAAGCCGCTCCTGCAGAAAATCGGCATGTCCTGCCCAACTTGCAAGATCGGCGATGTCGTCGAAAGACGGTCCAAGAAGGGCCGCACCTTTTTCGGATGCAGCCGTTTCCCGGAATGTGATTTCGTCTCATGGAACAAGCCAATCGACATTCCATGCCCACGTTGTGCTTCGCCGTACATGGTGGAGATGGGAAGAAAAGGACAGGTGAAGTGTCCCGTTTGTGGCCACGTTGGTTCCACCCTGTCCGCTGCCAGTTGAGCAATCCACCGCCACGTGAAATTCGAGACCGCTATGCGTGACAGAGGTCAGCAACGCTGGGGAGAAATCCACGCCACCACCATTCTCGGCGTGAAGCGAGGCGATTCAGTCGCCGTGGGCGGAGATGGTCAGGTGACGCTCGGCGATGTCATTCTCAAGACTGGTGCTCGCAAAATACGGCTCATGCATGACGGTCAGATCGTCGCCGGCTTTGCGGGAGCGGTGGCCGACGCGCTGACCCTCTTTGGCAAATTCGAGTCGCAACTGAAGGCATGGGACGGGAATCTCCGGCGGGCTTCCGTGGAGCTCGCCAAGGAGTGGAGGACTGACCGGTACCTTCGCCGGCTCGAAGCGCAGCTGATCGTCGCGGATGGAGAATCGATCCTCGTCATATCAGGGGAAGGTGACGTTATCGAGCCTGATGACGGCATCGTGGCAATTGGAACTGGCGCGCCCTATGCGACATCAGCCGCGAAAGCGCTAATGCAGCACACCGATCTCGACGCACGGGAAATTGTCGAGGCCGCAATGCAGATCGCCGCCGAAATCTGCATCTTCACCAATGACCGAATCTCGATCGAGACCGTCGACGCTCCCGTGGATGACGATCAGGGCACGCCTCATGGACACATCGTCGACATGGCACCCAATGACAGTGCGTAGGATTTGAACAGCAGTCGCCGGGACACCGGCGTTTCTGCTTCGGAGCACCACGAAACGTATGGTCGAAACCGCACCAAAAAATGACCGGAAGGCGCCAGGTTTTCGCAGTTCTGCTGATCAGGGAGTGACGCCTGTCCCAGTTGAGAACCTCACGCCAGCGCAAATCGTGTCCGAGCTCGATCGGTTCATCATCGGTCAGAACGATGCCAAGCGGGCCGTTGCAGTGGCGCTTCGCAACCGATATCGCCGAAGCCTGTTGCCCGAGACAATGCGCAACGAGGTGCAACCTCGCAACATTCTCATGATTGGCCCAACCGGCGTCGGCAAGACCGAGATCGCCCGTCGTGTCTCGAAAATGGTCGACGCCCCGTTTATCAAGGTCGAAGCTACAAAATTCACCGAAGTCGGCTACGTGGGCAGAGATGTGGAGTCGATCGTCCGGGATCTCGTAGAGGTTGCTATCAGTCAGCTGCATAGTCAGCGCATCGAGCAGGTATCGGACAAAGCCAGCACGATCGCGACCCAGCGGCTGGTCGACCTGGCCATCACGCAACTGCGAGATCGGGTTCCCCCGCGCCGGGGCCGGAGGCGCACCACTGCGACGACCCCGGTTGAACACGACATCGAACCGGCCGAAGAGGCCGATGAGAAGCGAAGGGATCGTGAGCGCAAACGGATACTGCGGATGATCGATGACCACCGGCTCGACGAAGAAACGGTGGAAATCGAAATCGACTTCGATGACTATGATGACCTTGGTGGCGCCGAATGGCCTGACGATCCCGGATTCGAAGAGAGTCAACCGTCGTTCAGGGAATTTCTGGATACGCTGATGCCTCGAAGGACGCTGCGACGACGCGTTTCTGTTCGCGAGGCCAAAAGGATCCTGACGCAGCAAGAAGCCAATCGCATGATCGACCTCGATTCTGTTGTCGATGAAGCGGTACTGCGAGTCGAAGAAGCCGGAGTCGTCTTCCTCGACGAAATCGACAAGATCATTTCATCGTCGGCAGACTATGGTGGCGAAGTGTCAGGCGAAGGTGTGCAGCGAGATCTGTTGCCAATCGTCGAAGGCGCGGTAGTCATGACACGATACGGGCCGGTGCGAACAGATCACGTCCTGTTCATCGCTGCTGGTTCATTTCACAATACCCGTCCCGCGGACCTCATCCCGGAACTGCAGGGCAGATTCCCCATTCGCGTCGAGCTCGACAGTCTGAGCGAGGATGATCTCTTTCGCATTCTGACCGAGCCTCAGAATGCCCTCACCCGGCAATACGAGGCGCTGCTTCTTACCGAGGATGTGACACTCGAGTTCACGGAGGATGGTCTCCGCGAGATGGCGTCTCTGGCCTCGATCGTCAACACCCGAACCGAGGATATTGGAGCGCGTCGCCTCCAGACGATTTTCGAGAAGGTTCTGGAGGAGATTTCCTTTGAGGCGACGGATCGCCGGGGAGAGCGTGTGCGCGTGGACGCCGGGCTCGTAGCGGAAAAAGTGGGGGACATCGCCGAGGACGACGATCTCTCCAATTTCATCCTTTGACCAGGCGGGCAAGCCGGTGCTCGGTTGAAATACCAATTTCCGCGATGATAGACTCCGGCGACTCTTGAAGAAGCGTTGCAACGGTGCCGCGTTTGAGACTGCGGCGTAAATCGCCCGCCGATGGTTTTCGGGGAAGCACATCATGGTGCGATACATAGCCCTTCGGCTGATCTACCTCATTCCGACAATCTTCCTGATCTCTCTTGTGACCTTTGTGATCATGCAGCTGACTCCTGGAAGCCCGTTCATGCTGGGCAACATGGAGCGTGTCACTCCAGAGATGCGGGAACGGCTCGAGGACATGTACGGCCTGAACGATCCAAAAGTGGTGCAATTCGGTCGCTACATTGGCAACTCGCTGAAGGGAGACTTTGGCGAATCGTACGTCTATCGAGGTCAGGAGATCAGGGACATCGTCGGCCGCACGTTCCCGGTTTCACTTCAGCTGGGGGCGCAGGCGCTTCTCCTCGCGGTGGTCGTGGGGGTGACATTGGGAGTGATCGCCGCCGTGAACCAGAATGGTCCGGGTGATTACCTTTCCATGACGCTGGCCATCCTGTTTTACGCGATGCCGAACTTCGTCCTTGGCTATCTGCTTCTGCTGTTATTTGTCGTGTGGTTGCCCGAGCATGGTATCGATCTTGGGTTCAATGTGTCCGGCTGGGACGATCCAATCGACAAAGTGCTCCCAACGGTGGCCCTGGCTGCGGCGCCTCTGGCGGCGCTGGCCCGATATACCCGGGGAAGCATGATCGAGGTCATTCGCTCAGACTACGTCCGCACCGCGCGGGCAAAGGGTCTCGCAGAGCGCCGGGTCGTCACCAAACATGTACTCAAGAACGCGCTGATACCGGTGGTAACGCTGATCGGCCCCATTTTCGCGGCGATAGGCACCGGCACGTTTTTTGTCGAGGTCGTTTTTAATGTCCCGGGTATGGGACGTTTTTACGTCGAGGCGATGACGAGCAAGGACCAGCCACTGATTCTCGCCGTCGTCCTGATTTACGGCGTTTTTCTGGCGATGATGAACATTCTTGTCGATGTCGCCAACGCCTTCATTGATCCACGGATTCGCTACTGACCGGGAGCGGCGAGAGAGCACGATGGTTCGAGCTGCAGGAGAGTCGAATATCCCCGGAGCGGGTGCACTGACTGGAGCACCTCCCGAGCTTGCGGACGTTGCGGAACATGGTGCGCTGGCAGAGCTAGGTCTGGAATCAGAAGAATGGTCCCGTCCGCATACCAGCCTGTGGCTCGATGCCTGGCACCGACTCTCGCGAAATAAGCTTGCCCTCATCGGCCTCGTCATCGTTATTGCGTTTTTGCTCATGGCGATCTTTGCGCCAGTACTGGCGCCTTACGGTGAGAGCGAGGTCGTCGATGTGCGGCTCGCCCGTATGGAACCGAACTGGACATTTCCGATGGGCCTGGATCGCAACGCCCGGGATATTTTCAGCCGCCTGATGTACGGCGCCAGAGTTTCCGTCGTGGTCGGAGTCAGTGCGTACATCATCATCCTGCTTATTGCGCTACCAATCGGATCGATCGCGGGCTATTACGGCGGAACGGTGGACAACGTCCTGATGCGGCTAGTAGATGTTGTTTACACGATCCCACAGGTGCTCCTGGTGATGCTGTTTGTCAACGCACGGGGACCGGGCCTGCTCAACATCATTCTCGGCATCGGATTGATCGGTTGGGTGACCGAAGCGAGACTGATCCGCGCCCAATTTCTGACACTTCGTGAACAGGAATACGTCAAAGCGTCGCGAGTCGCGGGGGCCGATGGCCGGTATATCATCGGGAGGCACCTGCTTCCCAACTCGATGACGCCGATCATCGTCGCTGCGACCTTTGGCATCCCGACGGCGATCTTCATCGAAGCGGCTCTGAGCTTCGTCGGAATCGGCATTCGGCCGCCGCAGGCCAGCTGGGGGCAGATGATTGGAGAAGCGGCGAATCCGGCAATGATCATGCAGTATCCCCATATGCTGATCTTTCCGGTGATCGCTGTTGGGTTGATCATGCTTGGTTTTACCTTCCTCGGCGACGGTCTACGCGATGCTCTCGATCCGAAGGGAAATGATTAGGTGAGCTCTGTACGCCACTCTGTGTTTCGCATCCTGACATCGGGAGTCGGTCAAGAGGTCACCAGGTGAGCGCGATCGCCTCGACGATTCCCAGCGCTGCACACGGGGAGACGAGCACCCCCGTCCTCGACGTGAAGAACCTGCGGACGCACTTTTTCACTCGTGCCGGCGTCGTCTATGCAGTCGACGATGTGTCGTTCAGTGTTGGGGAAGGGGAGACGCTCGGAATCGTCGGTGAATCGGGATGCGGCAAGAGCGTCACATCCCTGAGCATCATGCGGCTGATCCAGAGCCCTCCCGGCAAGATAGTCAGCGGTGAAATACTCCTGCATTCCGGTGGCACTACCCGCGATCTCGTGAAGCTATCTGATTCGCAGATGCGCAAGGTTCGCGGAAACGACATCGCAATGATTTTTCAGGACCCGATGACCTCACTCAATCCGGTCTATTCGGTCGGGGACCAGATTTGCGAGTCGCTGCAGCTCCATCTCGGGCTCGGTCGCAAACAGGCGGAAGAACGGGCCATAGATCTCCTGAAGCGAGTCGGGATTCCTGCTGCTGAAGAGCGGTTCAGCGCCTTCCCTCATCAGTTTTCCGGGGGAATGCGGCAACGGGTGATGATCGCTATCGCCCTTGCGTGCAATCCCAGGGTGTTGATCGCCGACGAACCGACGACCGCGCTGGATGTGACGATTCAGGCGCAGATTCTCGAGCTCATGAATGCGCTGAACAAGGATTTTGGAACCGCGATCGTCATGATCACGCATGACCTGGGGGTCGTTGCGGAAGTCTGCCAGCGCGTCGTCGTGATGTATGCGGGCAAGATTGTCGAACAGGGTACCGCCGACGATATCTTCAATCACCCACAGCACCCGTACACGGTGGGTCTGTTGAACTCGATACCACAGCTTGGGGAGTCGGTGAAGGAGAATCTTATTCCCATTGGCGGGTTGCCTCCTGATCTCGTCAATCCGCCGAAGGGCTGCAATTTTCGTCCAAGATGCAGTCGACGTCAGGCGAAATGCCTGGAAGAGCCTCAACTATTGGAATACCGACCCGGTCATTGCGCGGCGTGCTGGTTTGCCGGTGAGCGAAGCAGCATCGAAAGCGCAGGTGAATGACATGGCCTTTGATGTGCTGAAGTCTGTACCTCAGCGTGGCGGGGATGCATCGATCCAGTCGACATCCCCGGTGGACGAAATCCTGCGCATCGAGCATCTGAAGAAGTACTTCAAGATTGGCGGGGGCTTTCTCCAGGGTCCGGGGCTGACGATCCACGCAGTCGATGATGTCTCGCTTTCGGTGCGAAAGGGTGAAACGTTCGGTCTGGTGGGTGAATCAGGGTGTGGCAAGACCACGCTGGGGCAGACGATCGTCCGGCTCTACGAACCCACTGAGGGAAAGATCATCTTCAATGGCCAGGACATCAGTCGTTTGTCCGCGTCTCAGATGCGCCCGTACCGACAGCAAATTCAGATGATTTTTCAGGATCCCTCCGCATCGCTCGATCCGCGAATGACGGTCTCCTCGATCATTGCTGAACCACTCAGCGTTAACAAGATTGGCACCAAACAGGAGAGAAAGGAACAGGTTCAGGATCTGCTCCGCGTCGTTGGGCTCAATGCGTACTTCGCGAATCGCTATCCCCATGAGTTCTCTGGTGGACAGCGCCAGCGCATCGGAATCGCCCGGGCGCTCGCGGTCAATCCGGAATTGGTCGTGTGTGACGAACCCGTGTCTGCGCTCGATGTATCCATCCAGGCTCAGGTCCTCAACCTGCTCAAACAGCTGCAGGAACAGTTCGAATTGACCTATCTGTTCATTGCACACAATCTCGCTGTGGTCGCGCATATCGCTGACCGGATTGGCGTGATGTATCTTGGCAAGGTCGTCGAGGTCGGCAGCTCGCACGACGTTATCGAGCGACCGCGACACCCGTACACCCGCGCATTGATATCAGCGATCCCTGTACCCAATCCCGGAAGAAAGCGCGAGCGAGTCATTCTGCACGGGGACGTGCCAAGTCCCGCGAACCCGCCAACGGGATGCCGCTTTCACCCCCGCTGTCCTATTGCCCAGTCGGTTTGCTCCGTTGATGAACCGGCGCTGGAAGAGAAGGCCCAAGACCATTGGGTGGCCTGTCACTTTGCATAACGAAACTGTATTCAAGAGGATTGGAACCTTTGCAACGGCTGAAAATACTGGTAGCATTCCGGTCGAGAGCCAAATCGAATAGCAACGACCGGCTCGAATGCGGTACGGCAATCGCCTTATCGCACATG
>JBFWRO010000117.1:0-7491 GCA_050248865.1 Thermomicrobiales bacterium
CAAAGTCAGGACGTTCGGGGTTAGAGCTTCGCGGCATATGACAATCGCGATCGGTGTTGGCTCATGCCATCTTCGGCTTCCGCGCTACGAGGCTGCCGTAGGAGACATGCCCAAAGAAGCAGCCGGAGTCTGCCCGACTGCGCGCCTCCGCCTTCAAGGCCGCCGCAAGTGCTTCGCCGATAACCCCTGAAGCACACAACATATCTGCGCCGCGATCGATGATCGTCATCACATAGCCCTGGTCGCTCGTTTCGACTAAACCGTGGCTACCGGCAGTGATCACCTCGAACCCCGCCTCTCGCACCAAGGTGGGCATTCGGCGCACGATATATCGATCGTTGACGACATTGGACATCAGGACAGAGACACACGTCTGCAAAGGATCGTGTTCGCTGAGGGCCACCGTCGACGTCACATAGTCACCATCGAAAATCGCCAGCAGTCCCTCTGCGCGAAGTATCCGGGCGGCTTCGGCGAGCGCGACCTCAGGGCCTGGGATATGGCACAGCGTCGAATCGAACACGACAACGTCGAATGTCGCATCGTCGAATGGCAACGCGCGGCCATCCCCCTCCCGATAGAAGATGTTGGTGTATTCCGTCGATAGTTCCCGCGCCTTGGCCAGGAGTGATGGCGCCGGATCGAGACCGACGACAGAACCGACGTCGCTCCATCCAGCGATCGTGCGTGTGAGTGCGCCGGTGCCGCAGCCAACCTCCAGGACGCGCGCACTTGCTGGAAAGGTGACAGACGAGAGGAACTCGCGCCGCATTTCCTGCTGCCGCGGGTGAGCCGCACGCGTTTCGAGCACGGCGGCAAGAACCTCCTGTGAGGCCGGATCGAGGGTTGCGACCGTGGACCAGATATCTGCCATGGTGCTGCCTTCCTGCCCCTCACCGATAACGGACCCGGTAATCGACCCAGCGATCGATCCTGCGCACCATCAGATCGAGCGTGGACACTGAGCGTGTCGCCTCGGACATGAATCAAAGACGTGAACCCGCCGTCCCTAAAGCCGCTCCCCAGCCGCCCAGATGAAAACATTTTGAAAGTGAATGCTCCCATCAGAACGCGTGTGCGCGCGGTTGGCTTCTTCCCAGACTGCGCGAACGGCCTCCTCTCCGCTCTGCCTGATCGCCATCTGGTTCGGCCCGGCGCTGGCATTCGCCCGCCAGGCGATTTCCGCGTTGGGGAAAACAAAGGGAGATTCGACCTCTCCGTCGCCGACGACACGCAGCCCCGCCCGGTCCAGCAGCGCCGTCAGCGCCCCCGGCTCCGCCAGCGCTCCCGGCCGGGACGGGGTTGCGCCGGGCGGTGGGGGCGGCATCAATGGCCCAAGCTTGGGAAACACTTTCTGAAGCAGGTCTGAGCGCTCAGGCGGCCCCCACGCGGTAACCACCACTCGCCCCCCTGGCCGTGTCACGCGGACGAGCTGGCGCGTTGCCGCGTCGATATCCGACGCATAGAAGATGCTGTTCACTGCCGTAACCGCATCGAAGGCGGCGTCGGGAAACGGAAGCGCCTCGAGATCTCCCTCCCGCAAATCGGCTCCGGGCAGCCGTTCTCGCGCCACCTCGAGCAGGGCCGGAGAAGCATCGATCCCTGTGACCTCCGCACCCCGCAGGTGGGCCAGCAGCGGGAGCAGGCCCGTTCCGCAGCCAGCGTCGAGCACGCGTGTACCTGAGGTTACGAGTGCGGCATCGAGGACCGCGCTGAAAAGAGGCAGCGAGGTCTGCTCCACATAGGCCGCGAAGTCCCGGGCATGCGCCCCCCAAAGCTTTCCCTGAACCGTTGCGCTGCCCATCATCATCCTCCTGAGGATTTCAATAGGCAGCTCCACCGCGCCCGCTGAAAACCTGATCGTCCACTATGCCGAGCCGGAGTCGATGATCTCTCCGTCCATCCATTGAGGATCGCTCGTGAGGAGCGCCCGGAACTTCTCGTAGAACTCGTTTTGCTCGGGGCTGTTGGCATTGGCGACATAAGCATCCTTGTCTTTGAATCCGGCGACCAGGATGTACTCGTTGTTCCCGGAATCGAGCCGGTAGACGTGGTGAAAGAGATAGCCCGGTGAACCGCTGGGTTCGTTGGACTGAGTCAGTTCGCGGAGTGCCTCTTCGGAATTCGGCTTTACGGTGAATCGCGCAATGGTTCCATACATCCTCGTCGATCCTTTCGTCGAGATCCCTGCGGTCCGGGAATCACACCCAATCTAGTCGGCCGCGGCGGCCATTTCGCGCGGTCTGATGTTCTGGTTCATTCGGAAAAGATTTCCGGGATCGTATTGGGTTTTCAGATCCACCAGGCGGTCGAAGTTGTCGCCGTATCCCGCGCGCACGAGCGCCTCCTTCTCCTCGCCAAAACCCGCGAAATTGAGATACAGCCCGCCCGGTCCGAATCGCTGCATCGACTGCCAGGTTTCGCGCGTCCATGCAATGCAACGGTCTGAATGGGCTCGGTCTGTCCAGGTCGTATCGAGACTCAACAGGTACGGGCGATCCCGCCGGCCAAATGCGGTAGCGTCGGGAGCGACTCTGCTCGCTGCTCCGCCCTTCAAATGCCAGAGCGCGACGAGGGCGTTTGCTGTGGGCTTGGCCTTCACGACATTTATGATCTCGTCCATCGACTCGGCGCTGAGATCATTGAGGTACAGCGACTTCCAGTAATAGAACCATCCCTTGGGAAAGAACTCATCGAACCCGCTTTGCAGCGCGGTGTAGGGCATCTGTCCGCTGAGATCCAGCACCGGTTCGGCGAGCGAGCGCAAAGGCGCCAGGGCCGCTTCACCTTCTGCCGGGTCGCCGCAATGCATTGCGGCAATCACGCACACTGTTTTCCCGTGGAGCTCGGCCGGGAAGTGCTCACTCGGGGGAATTCCCCAGAAAAGCGCGGACGAACTAATTTCGTCGGCTGCGGCTTCCATGTACGTTCGCCATGCTGGCAGGACCGCCGGGGCGTCTTCGATTGCGTATGCCGTGGCTGCCAGCGCGACCAATGGTCCAACGGGATGCAGGCGGAACTCGAACGAAGTCACCACCCCGAAATTGCTGCCTGCTCCCCGTATCGCCCAGAAGAGTTCGGCGTTTTCGTTTTCACTGGCGATGCGCACCTGGCCATCGGCGGTAACGACCTCCGCCGACACGATGTTATCGACGCAGTAGCCATACTTTCGGCGTAGCCACCCCCAGCCGCCATGAAGCGACAGTCCGCCGATTCCGGTGCTGGAAATAACGCCTCCCGGCGTCGCCAGTCCGAAGAGCTGAGTCTCCCGGTCGACATCTCCCCAGGTTGCGCCGCCCTGGGCTCGCGCGGTCATCTTCAATGGATCGACCGAGACGGCCCGCATCTCGGACAGGTCGATCACCACGCCGCCGTCGTTGACCGCATTGCCGGCGACGTTGTGCCCTCCTCCTCGCACAGATACCAGGAGATCGCGCGTCCGGGCGAAGTTCACGGCGTCGACGACGTCCGCCGTTCCCTGACAGCGGATGATCAGCGCCGGCCGCCGGTCGATCAGGCCATTGCGAACGGTTCGTGCCTCCTCATATTCGATGCTGCCTGGAGCGATGATCCTTCCGCGGATCATCCCTGCCAGTTCTCCAACCGCAACAGGATCGATCTGGTTCGAAGTCTCCATATCTCTGGGCTCCTTGCCGATTGAAATGACAAACGCACCGCGCTACGACGCTGATGTCCCTCCTTCGGTTCCCGACGCCAGCACGCACGCCAGCGGCAGGTCGATCGTCCGTCCGTTCCAGAATGAGCGGTAGTGATCTGTTGCATCCCGAAGCGCCTGCCCGCGCTCCTCGTCAGTCATCTGCTGGAGCAGCCAATGCAGTCCCCCCATTTCCACGATCAGGTCGACAAACACTTCCGGGGTCAACGCCCACCGGGAAAGGGGATTCACCGCGCGCTCTTCGATTTCCGCGAAACCGGCCCTCGTCAAAACGTCGGAAAGCGAACCCGGGGCAGCGAACTTGAATGGACCCGGCGTTCCAGGAGGAGGCTGAGGCAAGGTCAGGATCTTGCCGATCGAGAAGAACATGCCGCTGAACAAGGGATTCTGTTCGAGCGGGCCCCAGGCCAGGAATGTTGCCTTGCCTCCCGGCTTCAGCACCCGCCGAATCTCGCTCGCCGCCCCGACGTCATCCGGAAAAAACATCACCACACAGCGACAGAGAGCCCGGTCGAAGCTTGCGTCTGCGAAGGGCAGATCCTCGGTGTCGGCGATGCGATAGTCGAGATTGGTCAACCCGTCTTCGCGAGCGTACTCCCGGGCAGTATCGAGCATGCCCTGCGAGACATCGGTGACCGTGACCTGCCCACCCGGCCGCACCGCCGCAGCTGCCGCCAGCGAAGGGTCTCCTCCTCCACCGCCGGCGTCGAGCACTCGCATGCCGGGTCGAAGATCTGCCATCTCCAGAAGCGCGGCGGTCGCATCACGTTGCGCGGCAATGTTCGTGCGGCCCCACTTCCGCCAGGCGTCGACCTTTTGCGCATCGGACCATTCGCGTTTCGTGTCGGTCCGCCATGTGTCTCTCATTTCGGGAGTGATCGTGAACGTCTCGACGCTGTTCATCGGCGTGCTCCATTGCTCGGGTCGGTCTTCGATCAAATCGTGGGAGCAAGAAAAGAACTCGGCGACAGAAGGCAAAGCGATCTTGCGCCTGGGGCGTCATGCTCCGCATCGTGAAAATTGCGGAGCATTGTCATGATCGCCGAAAGGGTCATCGGCAAATTCAGCAATCGGTGTTCGGAGCAATCACTCTGGCGACGCTCGGCGCGCCTGTCGAAGGAAGACAGAGACCCTGCGGCCGACAGTCAATCAACGTCTGCCGGTGTGCTGACCGGTTCCAGGGCCCATCTCGATTCGGACTCTTGATCGGTTGCACGTGCAGAAGATCAGCGAAATACCGGGGGTGCGTGTTGCTGACTTTGGTCCGGCGCTTCAGACGAGTCCCTGGCGCGCCGCGATCGCGACTGCCTCGGCGCGCGATCTGGCGTTCAGTTTGGTGAAAATGCCCGTCATGTGCGAATGTACGGTCCGCGGACTTATGACCAGGGCTTCGGCAATCTCGCGGTCAGGCAAACCAGCCGCGACCAGCCTCAGCACCGCCATTTCTCGTTGCGAGAGTCCTTCGCCACGGTCACTTGAATGCGTAGCGGAGACCGACTCCAGCGCATCGCGAGAGAGCTCGATTGCCGTCTCGACCGAAGCGCGGGCGCCCTCATTCCACCGCTGCTCGAATGTATCGTGATCCAGGCGAGATCGCGCCCGCTCGATCTGTCTCTGCGCGTAAAGATGATGCGCGACGAATTGCACACCCAGCCTCGATCTCACGCTCTCGCTCGCCCCCAGAAGTGTGGCCGCGGATTCGGCGTTGCCAACAACGAGTGACAATCCCGCGATACCGGCGATCGTTCCTGCCAGACCTCGTCCGTCGGCGCAGGCAATCCAGAGATCGAGAGATTCCGACCAGGCGTCGCGCGCGGATTTCAGGTGGCCAAGTTCAGTCTGTGCCGCGGCCACGGTTCCCAGCGCCTGCGCGATTCCCCAGAGGTAACCGGCCTCGCGCCAGCGGGCGACCGCTTCCGAACCCAGTTCGATCGCTTCCGCAAAGCGATGCTGGAGGAGTGCAATATCAGCCAGGTTGGCCTGGGGCAGAACTCGCCAGTGAGAAAGCCGGTTCGATTGCTCGTCTTGCTGCATGATCAGCATGGCCTCGCGATAGTGCGTCGCCGCTTCGTCAAGCCGGTTGGCCCACTCGTCGGAAATACCAAGACCGATCAGCGCTCTGGCCTCCCCGAACCGGTAGCGCGCTTGCCGTGCGACGTGCTGACTCTTCGTTGCCAGTCGCTGAGACTCCGGCAGATTGCCCTGAACCTGAGCCAGCGCTGATGCCGTAAAGAGCGCATCAGCGATAACCTCGGATGAAGCCTCGCCTGGATGCTCCAGGGCCTCCAGCAACCAGTTCAGGCTCTCGGCAGGCTCGCCTCGGGCGTAGGCCATCGAGAGCAATGTCCCGGAAAGTGCGAGCACGAGTTCCGGCTTCCCGGTGTGGAATGCCCAACGCACAGCTTCCCGCAGGTTGCCATGCTCATGCTGCAACCGTTGGACCCATCCGGCCGATCCCACCACGATCAACCGGGATTCTGCTTCTGCCGCAAGCGTCAGATAGTAGAAACCATGCCTGTCCTGCAGTTCATCCCGCTTCTCTTCCGGCATGGATTCAAGAGCAAAGTGCCGAATGGTTTCCAGCATCGAGAATCGGGGTGTTCCCACCCCATGCTCCTTCTGGATCAGACTCGCCTCGATGACCGACGCTAAATCGTGTCCGATTGCTGAGACGTCGTCTCCCTCTCCAGCGATCGATTGCAGTGCGTCGAGCGTGAAGCCGCCACTGAAGACACTGGCGCAGTGAAGGATGTGTTGTTCACGTGGCGTGAGCAGCTCGTAGCTCCACAAAATCGCGTTTCTCATCGTTTGCAGACGCCTGGGCTGGTCGCGGGATCCTTCGAGCAGGAATTCGCGATGGCTGGCCATGTGATCACGCAGCATTTCAGGCGAAAAGAGCGTCAGCTGCGCGGCGGCAAGCTCGATTCCCAATGGCAAACCATCCACCAGATGACAAATCTCGAGGACATCACTGGCGTTACCCGCCGTGAGCTCGAACGCCGGATCGATCAGCCTGGCGCGATCGGCGAAGAGGCGGATCGGCGCGAACTGGGCAAGCGCTTCGACCGAAATTTCCTCGTTCCGCGGGGGCAACGGCAGGGGAGCAATGGGGAACTCATGCTCGCCGTCGACATGGAGCACCTGCCGGGTCGTTACCAGAGCCGTGATCCGCGGCGCGCGCCGCAGCAGCCTCGCAAGCAGCGGTCCAGCCGTCGCGATCTGTTCGAAGTTGTCGAGGACCAGCAGGCTCCAGTCATCACCCGCCGTCGCGGCGATCTGATCGAGAAGATGCCCGGGACGGGACTCCCGCAGCCCGAAAGCATGAGCAATCAGCGGAAGGAGGTTCGCTGATTCGGAAACCGAAGCAAGTGAAATAAAGTAGGTCTGATCGAACTCATCTGCCAGATTGCGGGCGACTTCGATCGCGAGGCGCGTCTTGCCGACGCCTCCTGGTCCGGTCAGTGAGAGGAGACGCACCTCGTCGGATTGCAGGAGCGCCGCTACATCGCGTTGGTCTTTATCGCGCGCGACGAATGAGGACAATGGGCTCGGCAGCGCGAACGCGCTCCGGGCGTTCTTCGTCCGGGGAAATGCGGACAATGGTGCAATCTGGCGACGGGCGCCAGTGGGACTAGACAAAACGACCCTCTTCGCTCAATGGCCATGCGAACCGCGTCGAGAATGTCGGAAGGCGCTTCTCCAGTCCAACGCTCCGGGTCAGAGAAACGCCCGGACATCGCTGCTCCGCGGGAGTGTTTCCGCTGAGATCTGGCTCTTCAGCTCCGAGAGCTTCTCTTCGTAGCTGTTCGAGGAGA
>JBFWRO010000118.1:0-7479 GCA_050248865.1 Thermomicrobiales bacterium
TCATAGTGCTCCCTGATTCGGGAAAGCAGAAAAACGTGGAAGTCCATCGAAAGACCAAACAGCACCGCGAACATGAAGAGCGGCAATCCCGCTTCGATGACGTCCGTCTGCTGGAATCCGAAGACGTCGATCAGGTTTCCTTCTTGGAAGACCCACACGAGGAGACCGTAGGCCGCGGCGACCGAGAGAACGTTCATGGCGATGGCCTTTGCGGCCACCACCAATGAGCGAAACACGATGACCAAAAGCACGAAACTCACACCAAGGACGAAGAGAATGACAATCGGCGTGTAGGTACCGAGAACATCCAGAAAGTCGGCATTGTTCGCGGTAAGGCCCGTTGTCAGAATGCGGCCTGACGGCAGCGAATCAGCAATGGGCGGGATGATGTCATGTCGCAGCTGTCCTATCGCAACTGTCGCCGCTTCCGAATCGGGATCGAGATTCATCGGCACGGAGATGAGCGTAATCTGTCCGTCAGCGCTTTCGGTGGTCGTTGCCGGACCATAAAGAGAGCTTCCGTCAGCGGTCGTCGCGCTGCCCAGGTTCTCGATGATGGTGGTGATGGCGAGCTCGGTCGCCGGGTCGTTCACGGATCCCTCGACAACGATTTCAACCGGCGAAATCAGCCCAGCTGAAAATTCGGATTCGAGGATGTTGAACGCAGTCTTTGTTTCCAGCTCGTCCGGGAGTGATGACGCGAGGTTGAAACCTTCGTTCAAACTGAGAAACGGCGTGGCACACAGAATCAGGAAGCCTCCGGCCAGGACCAGGCTGACAACCGGCCGGCGCATGACAACCCTGCCGGTGGTTCCCCAAAAGCCACGGTGGACTGTCTCGTTATCCCAAGCGGCCTGCCGGGCCGCCGTTTCGGCATCGTACCTGCGCCGTCGCGGCCAGTCCATTCTGTCGCCGAGCAGCGAAATCATGGCGGGAATCAGCGTCAAGGTGGCGGCCACGGCCACACCTACGACCAGGATCGCGCCAACGCTGACCGATCGATAGTCATTGGTAGGCGCAATAAACATCCCGGCTAGCGCCAGAATGACGACCATGCCAGAAAAGAGGACGGCTCGGCTGGCAGTACCGCCGGCTCGCTCGATTGCGTCGTGCTTGGTCGCTTTTCGGCGGCGTTCTTCGCGATAACGCTCGACGACGAACAGGGCGTAATCGATACCGACGGCAAGACCGATCATGGGAATGACGGAATTCACGACGAACGACATGTCGTTGAATTGACTGAGGATTGCAGCCAGTCCGAACGCGATGCCGATCGAGATGACCGCCAGAATCAGCGGGAGTAGCGCCGCAACGATCGCGCTGAAAAGCACAATTAGGATCAGGAGCGCGATACCGGCGCCAATGCTTTCACCCCGCGCGATGTCGCTCTCGGCCAGAGCGTTGACTTCTTCGTTCATGCTGCCGTCGCCAACCGCCAGGACCGTGAATGCTGGAGCCGCATCCTGCAGGGTATGCGTCAACGCCAGAACCTGGGCGCCGTGGTCGGCCGCGTCTTCCAGCGATCCCACGAGCGTCACGGGAATAATGGTTGTTTTGCGGTCAAATGAGACAAGGAGGCTGGCCGCTTGCGGATCTCGTTCGCTGAGCTCGTAATAGTTGACAACACTGTCAACCAACTCAGTTTCCGCGCGAAACGCATCTGTGGCGCGTTCAACAGTTGCCTGGAAATCAACATCATCAATCGTCAGTGTTGAGGACTGGACGATCAGTGTTTCCGTGCCACGGCGTTCCTCCCGGATGCCATGCTCCTCCAGAAGAGCCCATCCCTGTTCTGATTCCGGATTGTTCAGGAGACTGGTATTGGTCGTGATGTTCGCGGGCATGATGGTCTGAGCAACGATTGCCAGGATGAGGATGGAAACCCACGCTGCCAGAACGAGCCAGGGGCGCCGGGCGCTGGATCGAGCCAGCCCTGAGGTCGAAAGAAGGCTTCTCACGCCGTTGCCTTTCCGTGCGGAGGCCGGTGAAAAACACCAGCTGGGTGTATCCAGCCTCCAGGGCAGGCTGAGAATGTCGCTTCTTCGTTCATCTGCTTCCTTTCTGCAAGATCGATTGCGCTTGCCATGGTCATGCCGGGTCCTTCGCTGGAGCGCGCATCGGTTCCTGATCGTCAGAACTGATCCTTACACTCGTAAGGTCCGGAAGCGGATGGTAACATTACACGTGTAAGGTTTCAACCCTGGCAGGGAGTTCAGGCGATGCCCCGACGTCCAGCCCTCACTCAGGAACAGATCATCGATGCGGCAGTGCGCGTCGCTGACCGTGGCGGGCTCAGTCGGGTGAGCATGCGAAACGTCGGCAGAGAAGCTGGTGTCGAGGCGATGTCCCTCTATCACCATCTGGCCGGCAAGGAGGCACTGCTCGACGCGTTGGCAAACTGGATTTATACCCAGATCATGCTGCCCGAAACACAGCGTCCGTGGCGACAGGAGATGGAAGCCCGTGCCGCGTCGGCTCGCAGCGCCCTGTCGCTGCACCCGTGGACACTCGGCCTGATCGGATCGCGCCGCTCACCTGGACCTGATGAGCTTCGTCACCATGAAGCCGTCTTCGCCTGCCTGCGCAGCAACGGCTTTTCCCTGCCAATGGCAATCCACACGGCCTCCGCGCTCGACGCCTATGTCTATGGCTTTGTGATCAGCGAGCTCAACATGCCGTTCGACGCGGAAGAGGGAATGGACGAATTCATCGACGAAGTTCAGCAGGTGATTCCCGCCAGCGACTACCCCAATCTGGCGGAAACAATCGCAGTCCACATGATTGGTCAGGACTTTTCCTACGCCAACGAGTTCGAATTCGGGCTCGACCTCATCCTCGATAGCCTCGAACGACACCTCGCCAGCACAACATAAGGCCCACAGGGAGCATCGCCATTTGTGGCGCTTTCAAACTGGCGAACCTGGAAATTCACGACGGCGTGACGCGGCGCAATCGGGAACTATCCCGCTCGCATCAGACGTCGCCCTTCCCACCAGCAGGAATCCGCCCCGCCCCCGCATAGACATTGAACCGCTCGCCCCGCAAAAACCCCACCAGCGTCATCCCGAACCGCTGGGCCAGATCGACCGCCAGACTGCTCGGCGCCGACACCGCGCAGAGCATCGGAATTCCCGCCGCCAGCGCTTTCTGGGCGATCTCGAAGCTGCTGCGGCCGCTCACCATCAGGATGTGCCTATCTAAAGGAAGAAGCCCTTCCAGGAACGCCCAGCCGATCACCTTGTCGACCGCGTTGTGCCGCCCCACATCCTCCCGCACCGCCAGCAGCTCTCCCTCGGCGGTGAACAGCGCCGCCGCGTGCAACCCGCCCGTCGAGTCGAACAACCCCTGCGCCCCACGCAGCTTCTCCGGCAACGACACAATCGTCTCCCACCCGACCACCGGCCCCTCGCCCAGCGGTGCGATCCCCCGCCGCTCGATCTGATCGAGCCGCTCCTTCCCGCACAACCCACACGCCGACGTCATGGCGAAATGCCGACCGAGCACCGCAGGTTGCCAGCCACCGGTCGTGAGCTTGATCGCGACGGTAACAATGTTGTAGCGCTGCTCGGCATCTTCGCAATCGATGCAGTATTCGATGCGGCCGATCTCCTGGCGGGACTGCACCAATCCCTCCGCGAAAAGAAACCCGGCAGCCAATTCGAAATCGGCCCCCGGGGTGCGCATCGTTACCACCACCGGTTCGACCGTCGTGCCGCGCCGCAATCGGATTTCCATCGGTTCCTCGGTGGCCAGCAGATCGATCCGCGACGTACTCCGCCCCGCATCCACCGACCGCATCCGCGCGCGCGTCTGCCCCGTCCGCCGCCCGTCCATCAGCGCAGCCGGAAAGACAGAAAGTCGAAAACGTGGAAAGAAGCCATCGTGGCGTGATTGGTCATAGGAAGATTATGCCACTGGGGTAACTGAAAATCGGACGATTGCTTTTGGATCATCCCGAGACAAGGTCCATGTAGACGCTCGTCTGTAGAGATAGCGTCTACATTCAACCTACCATGCTCCCGTGTCGAGCATTCATATCCAATTCGGAAAAGCAGTACGAACGGCCCGGCTGAGTGCAGGGCTGTCGCAGGAAGCGCTTGCCACCAAGGCAGGCATCCATCGGACCTATGTCAGCTCAGTTGAGCTCGGAAAAGTCCGTATCGGACTCGAAGTCGCGCACCGGTTGGCTGCGGGACTGGGCGTCCCGCTGAACGAGTTGATCGCGGCCGCTGAATCTAATTCCGTGGACGACTCGACATGACGAGTGATCCTGCCGACGCTGGATCGGTCCTGGAACTCCAACCACATGGATGGTCCGGCTCGATCAGTGAGTTCCTCGCAACACCCCGCGAGGAGATTCTGCAAAGTCTTGCGTCTTACTACCAGACAAATTTTTCCGGGGACGTTGGTAAGTCGCAAAAGGGTGCGTGGTTCGAACAGCTCAATACGCTTCAACGTGAGCTTGGAATACTGGCGGACCTTCGACCTGAATCACAAGACTGGTCGATCATCCTCGAGTACGAATTGCCCCGGGAGCGCGGTCGACGGCCGGATGTAGTCCTGCTGGCCGGTTCCGGCGTCGTCATCCTCGAGTTCAAAGGTCATCAAACGACGTCGCGCGTTGCTGTCGATCAGCTACAGGCCTATGCGAAAGATCTCTCTCACTACCACGCGGCCACGCACAACCGACTCGTCGATTCTGTGCTTGTCCTCTCGCGCGGTGACGCTGCACCGGCAACATTCGAGAAGATTATTATCGTCTATCGTCACGACTTAGGTGCTCAGCTTGCTGAGATGTCAATTCCTGAAAGCAATGCAATCAACCTGCAGGAATGGTTGAGCGCTCCCTATGTCGCCCTTCCATCACTGGTGACCGCGGCCCGCACGATCTTCGAGCACCAACCTCTTCCCTCAATTCGCCGAGCGCAGAGTGCTGGTATTCCCCAAGCGCTCGCTGCACTCCAGCAAGCAGCCACCACTGCCAAGAATCGAGGACAGAGGCACCTCGCACTTGTCACTGGTGTACCGGGAGCTGGCAAAACGCTGGTCGGGCTGCAATTTGTCTACGAATCAGGCCGAGAAGATTCCGACGGAAAACAAGACGCCATATTTCTCTCTGGTAATGGTCCGCTCGTTCAAGTTCTCCAGTACGTGCTCGAAAGCAAAGTGTTCGTCAGAGACGTCCACGGTTTCTTGAAACAACACGGTGGAAGCAAGAAGAAGACACCGACTGAACACATCTGGGTCTATGACGAGGCCCAGCGAGCGTGGGACGTGGAGCGCGTACGAGACTCAAGACCGGACGGATTCTCAGAACCAGAGGACTTCGTTCGGCTTGCCGATAGGATGGCCGACTGGGGCTTGGTGGTTGGCTTGATTGGGGAAGGTCAAGAGATCAACAAGGGCGAAGAATCAGGTCTTATCCAATGGAACGATGCGATCGGTGTCTCCGAACGCGAGTGGTTCGTTCACGCGCCACGACGACTCGCAAGTCTCTTTGACGCAGCACATGTCGTCATCGAGGACGACGCTCTCGACCTCACTGAGTCTTTGCGTTCACACCTGGCCCAGGATATACCACGATGGATTGTCATCTTTTTAGACGGACAATTTGACGATGCGCGGAAGTTAATGAACAAAATCACCGAGCAAGGTTTTGACGCCTATGTGACCCGAGACTTGGCGACCGCAAAAAACTACCTTCGCCAGAGATATGCCGATCAAGAAAGCAAACGATACGGATTGCTTGCATCATCGAAGGCCAGTAGTCTCGACAAATATGGAATCAACAGAGAGTTCATGCACTTGAAGCGTGTTCCAGTCGACAAGTGGTACGGCGAGCCCCCATCATCGCCCGACTCGTGTTGTCAGCTACGCGAAGTTGCAACGGAATTCTCCTGCCAGGGGTTGGAGCTGGACTTCCCCCTCGTTTGCTGGGGCGACGACCTTCTTTGGAAAGACGCCTGGATTTCGAAGCCCGTCAAAAACCGACGTGATCCTCACCAGCTCAAACTCAACGCTTATCGCGTACTCCTGTCTCGTGGCCGAGACGGCTTCATCGTTTGGGTTCCTCCCGAAGACAAACCTCTAGACGATACGTACGATGCGCTGGTGAACTCGGGGTTGAGAGTGTTGGACTAGCTGCCAAGTGCGAAACCGTCCTGAACATCCAGGTTAACAAAACGGCCTATGCCCGGTCTCTCAAGGAGCTCGACAATCGCGACCTCGACCCCGACGCGGCAGATGAGATCGGTCGCCACAATCGCGTCTGAGCTATGCTGGTGATTCGTAACGACTCGACCGATGGTAGCTGATCGATGATCGAGTTGCTGGAAAAGCATCGCACCCCTATTGACGATCTATGTGAAAAGGCCGGCGTACAGCGTCTGGAGATCTTTGGATCGGCTGCAACCGGAAGCTTTGATCCTGCAAACAGCGATATCGACTTCATCGTTGACTTTGCAGATTGCTCACCAGGCTATGCCAGACGGTTTTTCGCGCTCGAGGCCGCATTGGCGTCGCTGCTCGGTACTGAGGTCGATCTCCTTACAGAGCGGTCAATCGAAAATCCGTATTTCAAGGCCAGCGTTGACGAAAGCAGAGTCACGATTTATGAGGCGCGAGTCCGCCAAACGGCTGCTTGACGCACAGACGGCGGCAAGCCGCATCAGTCGGTACGCCGCCGGTCGATCGTTCGAAGACTATGCGCGCGATGACTATTTCCGATCGGCGGTAGAGCGGCAATTCGAGGTCCTCGGTGAGGCACTCAATGCTGCCAAACGGGGCGAGCCAGAACTTGTCCTCCACTCTCCCGAGTTGGCCGAGATCGTCGGACTCCGCAACAAAATCGTACAAGGATACGACTCCGTTGACGATCAGATCGTTTGGACACGCTCACGCATGACGTCCCAGGTCTGCTCGATCGGCTAACCACTATCCTTGAAGATGCGCCCTCACTCGACAAGCGTGTGGGAGGCACCGTCTCTCACGGATTTTCAAATGAGAAGCGACGCCCCTCCCGGAGCGCCGCCACCCAACCAACTCTCTCACCGCACGCAAACTGCAATACTCGCCTCCTAGTTCCCAGCTCCTAGTTCCTAGTTCCCAGCTCCTAGTTCCTAGTTCCTAGCCACGTCCCTAGCTTCTCGAACTGCTGCGACCACCCCTCGGTCGCGTTCCCCACCCAGCCGGCATCCGGCAAATTCGACTGCGTGGCCACAACCCGGGTCTTGTCGCCTTCGGCGATGAACTGGATATCCTGGATCATCTCGCCGACGTCTGGCAGGTTGGAACCCTCACCCCATTCGATCGTGGCCGTGGCGATGAGCCGGGTATTGGGCTCGACCACGCGGTAGATGCCGTTCACCCAGTGACCCTTGTCCGAACTGATTTCGTACATTTCATAGCGATACTTGCCACCCACCCGCAGATCGATTTCCCAGCCACGGGTGCCGTACCCATGCGGTCCCCACCATTGCT
>JBFWRO010000119.1:0-7479 GCA_050248865.1 Thermomicrobiales bacterium
GGGTAGAACGTCAAGTCACCAAGAATATGAACATCCCAGATTTCATATTTCTTCAATGCCGATACGGCTTTTTGATTGGTGACCCGCCAGGGACTCGAACCCCGAACCAGCTGATTAAGAGCCGGTGCATCGCGACGAAACCACAGGATTGGTTATGATCACTGAAACCCGAGGATTCCGGAGGCGATGCCAGTTCAGTGCTCTGGATCTGCTCATTGCCCTGAGAACGGCCTTGGTGACATCATAAGTCAGCGCGAACAAAAAACTTGAAGGCATACGGCCACCCGCCCACGATGGTCGATGAGAATACTTTCCTCATCTAGAACTGCCGGAGTCCATTCACCCATCGTTCAGCATTGTAGTCTCTCAACCGTCTAGGGTTTTTGGATAGCTTTATTAGCGTCCTTTGGCTGATGCGATCATATTTCGGTGGATCGACCTCGCGAACAATTGGAGCGAGGAACAACGCTCGGGGCCTGATAATGCTCCTGCTTGGATGAGTGCGTTGTACCGGCGCAAGAATAGTCATTGCCAATTCATTCGCCTTGGTATCCCCCGCCATCAAGCTCCGTAGGAATCGCAAATGTACAGATGAGTCAAAGGTCGAGTGAGGTGTGGCTTCGTTGATATCCTCTCCCGTTAGAAGTCCAACTCCTAGCAATACCAGAATCGACTGTTGTCTAGTTGCTGTGTCTTCGGCGAGATCTCGTTCGAGAATTACCCGCAGTTTTGCCATGTCCTGGTGAAATCCGAATTTACCAAGTACTGCTACTGCGGATGCTCCTACTTCCCAATCTTGAGAGGAAACACTCGATCGAATAACGTCAAATGCAAAGTCGACTATTTGCGCTCGCAGATTCTGCGAGTTTGCTGCTGGGGCTTGGGCCAGGTATTCGAGGGCAATGATTTTAGATGAGGTGTAATACGGACTTAGCCGGTTGTATTCAATCATCAGCCGACTCAAGCGTTGGGGGGTTAGCCTAAACACCGAGAGGTAATCGAGTATGTTTGCGGCACTTGCTTCAAACTTTCGAAAGTGGGAGAAGGCATATTTGATCAGAGTTTGATCTTCCAGCCTACGTGATTCAGTGTAGTAGCGCCTCAAGACTCTTTCCCACGACTTTGGTCTGTGCTCATTGAGTGCCAAGTGCCTTTTCAGATTTGCTTTGAATTGAATTAAGTCAACTGGTTGACCAGCCTCAGTTTCATCATGGACGAGGCCAAGGTAGTCGTTATCGTTCTTCATGTATTCCCGCTCAAATTCTTTCGATTCATATATTCTGGATTTGGACGAATTGGGATGAAGACCGATTTTTCCCATTGCATGTTGAACTCGACCAATGAAGTAAACAGCCTCTTCAAAGGATTCTGCGCCGATCACAATGTCATCCATCCATCGACTGTATCTTCCTGCGGTTCCTTCCTCTTTAAACTCGTCGTCCACGATGCTCAGAAGTGAATGTGCCAGAGTGCGGCTCGCATCGGAACGCTCTTGAGGCAAACCCCATGTTGCCATGCTGCGATAATTGGGCTTTGGAGAGAATACGTGTAATTGCTGACCCAGAAGGTGAACGCATGATTCTCCCAAAATAGAATTTGTCCTCGTCATGGAAAGTACATCATCAGCAGATACGGAAGGGAAGAAATTGGCAATATCAGTTTCGATAATCCATTTCCACTCTTCACTGATTACCCACAGTTGTCCTTGCCTTCGCAGCCAGTTTCGGAACCATCCGCTGTCCACGCTAATTTCGGCATCATCCCTCTGATCCGTTCGCCCCATTCGCGCCCAAGCGGGCATTGACGTTACAAGAGAGTTCTCAGCCTGTGAGACTATCGCTTTGTAGACAATGGCGTCTCGAAATGATAAATGCGCGATGGGTCGAGTCAGTCCATGGCCTTTCACCTGGCGCACATTGCGAGGAGGGCTTGCCATGTATGTCCCGCTTCGGATATCCGTGGAAAGCTGATTGACGATTGCGCTGAGATCCCAATCGTGGGCAATGTAATAAAGTGGATCTTGTGCCAAAAGGAGTTCCGCGAGTCGGAGCGAACGAAAGCTGCTTCTAAGAGATTTCTTCCAAATGAAACTTAAAAGTCCAGGGTCCGCGATCGATTCCACGTTTACTCGAAGGGGAGTTCTGGAGGCTTGTATGGTAGGTGGTTGATCACTGCCCAATGAACTACTGCCAAATGCATTTCAGCTCGAGATAACAGGGAGTTTTGCGAGGAAGCAGCGCCGATTCTAATGGGAAAATCTGCTCTACCATCTCGATCACCAATTGCTTAAACGTCAAATCAGAACTGAATAGCAATGCATGTCGCATTTCTCGAAGTCGCGAAAACGACTTGACTTTGGAGCTTAGGAACCGGTGACCCGCTGAAAAGTCATATACCGAAACAGCTGATCAAAAGCCAGTGCTGTTCGCAATCCCTCAACCGGACGATAGTCTCAGGCCGATAACCCGCTAACTCACTTACTTAACGCGCCTATGTATCCAGCATTGTAGCAAACGCCGTTTCGAGGCTCATAGAAATCAGAGTTGGAGATCATCTGCAGCATCTATCAGTGCAAGTACACACGTCTAATGTGCACGCAAAAAGGAAATCCATGACCCAGACCCTGTCACGCGTGCTCACCGGATCCATAATTGAATCGAGCATCTCGCTCGAGCGCGACCAGGAGTATGGATACGTGGTCCGTTATGAGGGTGTGCAGGAGCCGTCGGAGAGGATTGAGATGCGGGGCGAGGGGGCGATCGCAGGGTTCCGGAGACTCAAGGCGAACAGAAAGCGGATCGGGAAGGGCGGCGGCCCGGTGCCGGGGTCGAGGCGGATGGGCCCTGCGGGGTTGCTGCGGCAAGAGGTCCTTCGGCAGGCTCACGATGACGAGGGGCTGCTCATGCAAGAGATTCCTCGGCGGGCTCGGAATGACGGACGTCCTGCGGGGTTTGCTGAGGCAAGAGGGTCCTGCGGCTAGCTATGGATCACCAGGAACAAGAAGATATCACCAGAGCTTACCGGACCCATGGATCGGGACGCTGTACTCGCTGTGAACCGAGTGTGGGAAAGAACACGTTTTCGAGGGAAAGCGCCGGAAACTGCCTGTCACCAGCTGAGTCGCCTCGTTTCACACCCTCTGAGCCACAATCCGGAGGGTGTTCGAATTTCCGGCGCAACGAGTAGACGCAGGACGAACGAAAACGATGCACAATAACTCCTGATACCTTCGGAAAGGACACCACGTCAATGCGCCTCACGTATGGACGCCTGCCAGATCGCGATGATGCGCTGGAGGATCGCCAGAAGGCCGTAGCCGCGAGCCTGCTAAACGCATCGCAGCGGCTCGCCGAAATGGGCCGGCAACAATTGCGGCTCGATCTGGCAGACATTGCGGTCCGTGTGCTGGAGAATGACTCGTATGCGTACTGGCCCAGGAAGGCGGGACAGTAGTTTCTGCGAAATTTAGCAAAAACCCAAAGAGCGAGAGCGTCCGTGATGGGCTCTTTACGATCGGCGACAAACCGTGCCCGAGCATCGCTGGGCCATTTCAAGGAGATGCCGTCTCAGAGCGGTGGAAGCCTCTCCAGCGCAAATCGAATTGTGACGGAATACCGGACTGATGACCTCCCCTGATCGTCGCTACGATGTCGTGCTCCGCAGGCGGGTCCGGACTTCACAGATTATCGAACTGCCGGAGCCGCCCCCGCACCGGAAACCGCACGGAGTGCGCGAACGTGCCAAGGCGTTCGTGCTGGCGCTATTCGCGGTCATCGCGACGGGAACAACCCTCCTATCCACACCGCTGACGACGTCCTCCGGAGATCGTACCCCCGTAGTCGATGCCCTTTTCACTTCAGTATCGGCAGTAGCGGTTACCGGACTGGTGACGGTCGACACTGCAACTCACTGGAACAGGTTGGGTCAACTTGTGATCCTTGCGCTGATCCAGCTTGGTGGTCTGGGCTTCATGGTCGGCGCGGGTCTCTTCTTCCAGGCGTTGCGAGGAAGGCGGACCAGCCTTCAAGAGACGCTATTCATCCGTGAGGGGTCACCATCGCTTGCTCTAGACCAGGCAGTTTCACTTGTACGGCACATCACCGTCTTCACGTTCGCCGTAGAGGGGCTGGGCTGGATACTGCTGACTGCGCACTTCTGGCGGGAGATGCCACTCAGCAGCGCTCTCTGGCACGGGCTTTTTCATTCCGTATCGGCCTTTTGTAATGCCGGCTTTGATCTGCAGGGGGATTTCCGTTCGCTGACCAGTCACGGCGACTCGGTCCTGGTCAACGCGACCGTGATGCTGCTCATCCAGGCAGGATCGTTATCGTTCCTTGTCTTTCGCGATGTTTACGCGGTCATTGCCAGCCGGCTCACGTCGCGCGTCCGTCAAGAGCTGCAACTGGACGCCAAACTTGTACTGACCGGCAACGCGATCCTGGTGCTAACGGGCGTCGTGGCGATGCTGGCGATCGAGTGGAACGGCATGTTGGGTCGATTTTCGGTGCACGGCAAGATCATGGCTGCCGCCTTTCAGAGCGTTTCGGCCCGCACCGCCGGGTTTTCCACCGTCGATTGGGCCGGAGCGCATACCTTGACCGACTTCGTCTGGTTGGTCCTGATGATGATCGGTGGAGCGAGCGGGTCGGCGGCAGGAGGGGTAAAGATCACAACCGTGGCGGTTGTCATTGTGGCCATGCTGTCCACATTTCGCGGCGAGGACGAAGCGGAGGTCTTCCAGCGCCGCATTTCCACTCCGCTCCTGATGCGGGCGATGGCGGTGATCGGGGTTTTTCTGGTCATCCATTTCGCCGGCACCGTGTTGCTCACGGCATCGGAAGAGTTTGGCGGAACCGAGGAGGCGGCGTTCATCGCCTTGCTTTATGAAACGATGAGCGCGCTGGCCACTGTTGGTCTCTCCACCGGCATTACGCCCGATCTGACTGCGGCCGGTAAGCTGATTTTGTGCGTGCTGATGTTCACCGGCCGCCTGGGTCCATTGACGCTGGCCTATGCCCTGCAGCGGCGGTCGCAGAAGCGATCGTATCGCTACGCGGCCGGTGAAGTTCGCCTCGGCTGATCGGCTCGCGCCCACCTCTTAGCCTTATGGCCGCCGCAGCCTGGCGACAAGCTCAGTCGACGTCGCTCGCCCGCGATGTCCAGGCTCGCGACCTGCTTCGCAGTCCGGAAAAGACGCCCTTTCGCTTGCCCGCGTGGTGTAATCCGTTCATGTCACCGTCTGAGTCGTGGAACCAGCACAAGCCACCGAAACCGCCGCCGATCCCCGCTGACACCGTCACCGCCATCATGGAGCGAGCACGGGCGCAGCTTGGGCGACCATGCCACCTCTGGCCCTCCATGGAGTTCCTGCAGCGCAGCCATCCCGATGGCTCGGTGCAAATCGGTGCTATCGGTGAAGTCGAGTCGGGACAGGCGTATCAGGTGTGGTGGCACCGATCGCTCGAGGAAGGGCGGCTCTGGCCCTACGTGATGCTTCCCGGCGGTGGAGTGCAGCCGCGACGATTCGATCCGTGAACCACCACTTTGCCCGGCAGAATTTCCAGCTATGGCCGGCGACGAAACCAGAGAGTTGCCGTTTCCGGATCCTCCCCGGCTGAATTGCTTGACACAGCAGCCCGTCTCGCCTGCTAAGAGCGAGGCGGGCTGCTGTTATGAGTAGGGACTCCTCAATTAGGGAATTGGCCTAGTCCTCCGGCGTCGCCTCAGGCATGGCCTCATCATCAGTCTCCTCGAACATGCCGAAAAGATCTTCAAGAGTCCCGACCGGTTCACCCATCGGCTCTATGGTTAGACGAGTTCCCTCTCCAGTGCCGGGACCAAACTCACCCTCTGGCATCCCCGGATACCGCACTTCCAGCGTATAGGTCGCTGAGAGGGTCTGGCCATCTTCGGAGACTTCAAGCGTCGCCCGTATGATGAACGTACCGACTTCTCCGCCCATCTCCTCGTCAGCAAACTCGTACCGAAAAGTCACCGCGACAGTGTTCGCGGCTGTGGGCTCCCAGATGCCAAGGGTCGGCGACTCGTTTTCAACTTCCGACACGACCCCGTTCGGAAAGAAGACCAAGACAGATCGGGGGTTTTCCGGATCGTTCACATCACTATCGAACGACCACGCGCCCAGAATCGGGTGGCCCGTCATGTCAGCGTCATCCTGGGCACTTGCCACAAATCTGATCGTCGACATTCCCAGCACTACGGCAGCCAAGACAGCAAAGACTGACAAAAACCGTTTCATGAGCAACCGTTCCTTTCCAGAATGAGCAAGCTCGCGTCGCCGCTGCTCCAGTCTGCTCCCTCCACTTCGCCTGACGCATTTTCTATTTAGCACTTAGGCTTTCTTCTGTCAATCTGTGTGGAGTCGGCGTGCTGAACGGCAACGGCAAATCTGACCGCTCACTTGGGGTTGATCGCATGGTCTGGAACCCCTGGCGTCCGGTGTCCAGTCGTCGATATTGGCGCGAATCAGCGGCATTTGTGACTGCCTCCTCACTGCGGCCGTCCGGTCGGCAGCCGATGATGATATTCGGATCCCGATCGGCTGCCGGCAATCCGGACAATTCCGCGGATACGGTATTGACCGGCCAGCCAAAAGCGGTCCCCTACGCCACCGGCTCGCTCGTTGCCGGAAAGACCTGATCAAGCGTGCATTGCGGCCGTCCGACGTTGTACTGCCGGACGGCGATTTTCCATTCCTGCCGCTCGGTGAAGAGCCCGTGATATTTGCCGAGTAGTTCGAGTGCCCTGATTTTGCTGGGAAGGTCCATCGTCACGCTGATCACCTCGTCTGTCTTCCGATCGCGCCGGATGGTGATGGACTCCTGCCACGGCGCCATGGCAACCGTCGTGAGTTCAGCGAGAATCTCGTGCGCCGTCATGAACCGCTCCCCGAATTTCAGCGTGGAAGACATCCAGCTGAATTCAGAAGATGCCTTTCCAGCCGGTGTGGATAGATTCCGGTTTCTGCGGACCGAGCTTCATGGGGGCGCCGCGGCATAACCCTAGCGCTGAGGTCGAAATCAACCGTCAGCGTCATGGAAATTCACAACACACAGGAAATGACGGATGCCCGCAGCACGCTTCGCAATATGGAACATCCTCCGGGTCGTAGCAGAACCAGGCAGTCGAATGCAGCACGCACGGGAAGGCCTTCGCGCAGATCTGCCCGGAGCAACAGGGGAAGTCGTTAAACGCGTCTTTACATAGTTTCTCGCCGCTAGGGTAACCTGGATACTCGCACAGCCCGGTCACTTCATTGCAATGGCCCAAACCATCGCAGCCTTCGTTGTCGTAACAGGCGTCGAGGCCGGTACAACTTCTGATTCCGTCCCGGTCGAAGTCAGTGCATCGGTAGTTCAAGCATGCAACTGGGCCATGACATTCTGTGCCCGACGGTGAGGCATTCTCCTCGACACAGGTCCCAGCTCTACATACGTTCCCACGGCACTCGTCCTCAGG
>JBFWRO010000120.1:0-7461 GCA_050248865.1 Thermomicrobiales bacterium
ATGACGCTGGTGACGAACCGAGCGGTTCCGCAATTCTGACCATCGACCACTATGACAACACGCCAATGGGCGGTTCTGTGAGCGGCTCATGCGAGTATGGATCGCTCTTTTCTTCGCCAACGCCACTGAGTGGCGCTTTCGTCATTGGCGACATGGTCCGCACGACGGCGAACCTGCGGTTGCGGGAGGACGCGGGCACGAGCTTCCCGGTAATCACCGTGATTCCGAATAACACGATCGGCACGATTTCCGGCTATGCCACGTCCGCTGACGGATATATCTGGTATCCCATCTCCTTCCAGGGGCAGCCGCTTGGCTTTGTGGCGGGCAACTGGTTGACCAAGATTCCTGCTACTCCCACGCCGACTGCCACTGCGACGTCTACGGGAACCGCGACGAACACCGCAACCCCGTCCAGCACGCCAACCATCACACCGTCCGCCACTGCGACCTCGACGCGCACGCCGACACCTCAGATGTCGCCGGTTCTGACGGCAACGAATACCGCGACAGCGACGAATACAGCAACAGCAACGCGCACACCAACACGGACGCCAACGACGATTCCAGGTGGATTTGCGCCCGGCGATTACGTGCAAACCACGACACGGGTAAACCTGCGCAACGCGCCAGGGACAGGTTCGACGGTCCTGTCGGTGGTGCCCAGTGGCACCATCGGTCTGATCACTGGCTTCCCGGCAGCGGCGACAGGTTTCACCTGGTATGCCGTTCAGATGAGTGGTTTCCCGGCCGGATACATGGCGGGTTCATTTTTGACAACGGTCTCGCCTGCGGCCACATTCACGCCGACGCGCACCGCCACGCCGACACGCACCCCGACCGTTTCTCCCACCGCGGGGCCGAGCCTGACGCCGACGGCCACGCGGACTCTCACTGCCACAGTGACGTCGGGTGGGTTCTTGCCTGGAGATCAGGTGCGAACACTGTACCGAACCAATCTGCGGGAAGGTCCAGGCACGGGGGAAGATGTGATTGGGGTCGTGCCGGCGAACTCCACCGGGACGGTCACCGGAGGGCCGACTGATGCCGACGGCTACACCTGGTACCCAGTGTCGATGAATGGCTTTCCAGCCGGGTTCATGGCTGGCTCATTGCTGACCAGGACGGTTATTCCACCCACGCCAACACGAACCCCGACGACGATTCCGGGTGGATTCGCTCCTGGGTCCTCTGTGCATGTCGGTGCCGTGTCGCTCAACCTGCGCAGCGCGCCCGGAACCGGCTCGACCATCATCGGCCAGTTGCCATTTGGGACAAATGGGACAGTGACTGGATTCCCGGTCATCGTCGGTGAATTCGCCTGGTACCCCGTAACGATGACTGGTTTCGCACCAGGCTGGGTCGCGGGGGACTACCTCGATCCCGGTGTCCATGTCGCGGATGAGATCGAAGGAATCGAACCAACGGCGCCCCCGGCGGCCACGGAGGAGCCTTCGACAGGTCCGCCGCCGCTCGTACCGACCGAGACGGAAGTCGCGGTGACGCCTTACGCGGAGGCGACATCCACACCGCCAGACGAGGCGACACTGGAGTAGGCCGTTTCTCGGCTTGGAGTGAAGCGCCCTCGAGCGGCAATTCAATGCAGGATTCGTGGGGGCCGGCCCGATGTTGTCTCACGAGACAACATCGGCTTTCTGTCGGTGGCCGCGACTGTGGAGATAAGTGCGCTCGACGTGATCGCCACCGGTATCCGGCGGTACACCAATTGGCGTATGGCCCGACGCAAAAGATGAGTAGAATTGGTGGCAAGCGACGCCTTTCAACCGTCTCGATTGAAAATCAAACACCTGAAGAGGACTGGCAACGATGGCAGCAAGTGATACAGCGAGATCGTGGTCTCGCGGGCAGAGCGAGCGATTTCAGTCTGAGCTCTATGAAATGCTCCGCATTCCGAGTTTGAGCGGCGATCCGGCTTTCGCCGGAGATGTGCGGCGGATGGCCGAATGGCTGGCGGCGCATTTGCAGTCGCTCGGACTGGAGGGTGTCGCCGTCATGGAAACGGCCGGGCATCCCGTCGTCTTCGGTGAGTGGTCTGGCGCCGGAGCGGATGCTCCCACGCTGCTGGTCTACGGTCATTACGACGTGGTCCCGGCGGTGATGGAGGACGGGTGGAACACCGATCCTTTCGATCCTGTCGTCAAGGATGGCAAGGTGTATGCCCGGGGATCGACCGATGACAAAGGGCAGCTTTTCATCCATGTGAAGGCGCTTGAGTCATGGCTGAGCACCGCTGGCAGCGCACCGGTCAATGTCAAGTTACTGCTCGAAGGTGAGGAGGAAGTTTCCTCGCCCAATCTGGCTCCCTTCATCGCGGAACATCTGGAGCTGTTGCGAGCGGATGTCTGTGTGATCAGCGATTCCTCGATGACACGCATCGAGTCGCCAGCGATCACGCACAGTCTGCGCGGCATGACCTATATCGAAGTCGAGGTGCAGGGGCCGCGAGAAGATCTTCACAGTGGATTCTTTGGCGGAGCGACGCACAATCCGGCCCTGGCGCTTGCGGAGATTATCGGCAAGCTGTTCAACGAAGACAACTCGATCGCGGTGCCCGGTTTCTACGATGATGTGGCGCCATTGTCAGACGCGGACCGGGCGATGATCGAGAAAACGGCGATCACCGATGAAGCATTAATGGCGGCGACTGGCGCACCAGGCGTGTGGGGCGATCAGCGCTTCACGATCAAGGAGCGCGTTTCCGCTCGGCCGACGCTCGAAATCAATGGCATGTGGAGTGGCTACAGCGGACCCGGTCCGAAGACGATCATCCCGAAATCGGCCGGTGCGAAGATCAGTTGCCGGCTTGTCGGCAATCAGGATCCTGAGAGGATCTGGGAGCAACTGAGAACGTATATCGAGGGGATTGCGCCTCCGACGGTGAGCGTTACGGTCTCACTGCTATCGACTGGCCGCCCCGCGCTCTTCCCCGCCGACTTGCCGGCGATGCAGGCGGCGGCTCGCGCATACGAGAGAGGATGGGGGCATTCGCCGGTATTCACCCGGGGAGGGGGCAGCATCCCGATCGTCGCTGACATCGCCGACATGATGGATATTCCGGTGGTAATGATGGGGTATGGGCTCGACAGTGACGGGCTGCACTCACCGAATGAGCATTACAGTCTGGAGATGTTTGCCCGGGGAATCGAAACCGCGATCGTCTATATGGAAGAACTGGCCGGAATCGCCGGGTGATCGAACAGTCGGTCCCTGCGCAGTCATTGCGGGAAGAGGCGTGGCGCGAAGAAACCCTCGAATCGACCCCGGTTTCCACCGGGAGGCTGCCGTTACCTGCCTCTGTGCAGCGTTTGCTGTATTCCGCCCATGAGCGCTATCGATCGATCGAAGCTGGCGAGGTGTCGCGCGTTTACCCTGCGCTGACCAGGGCCCCGCGCGAGCACTTCGGCATAGCATTGATGTCCGCTGAGGGAGCATCCTATGCCGTGGGAGAGGCTGACGTTTCTTTCACGATCATGAGTGTTTCCAAGCCGTTCGTTTTTGCTCTTGTATGTCAGCAACTGGGGGTCGAAGAGAGCCGGACGAAGCTCGGCGTCAATAGCACGGGACTGCCGTTCAACTCGGTCATGGCGATCGAGTTGAACGACTCGCGGCTGACCAACCCGATGGTGAACTCAGGCGCCCTGGCCACGACCAGTCTTGCTCCAGGCCATTCTCCAGACGAAAAATGGTCGTTCATCCATGCCGGTTTGTCGGCCTTTGCCGGACGGACGCTGCTGGTGAACGAAGAAGTCTATGCTTCAGCGGTGGCCACGAATCACCGCAACCGGGGCATCGCCAGCCTGCTGCACGGATACGATCGGCTGTATGACGACCCGATCGTGACGACCGACCTGTATACCCGGCAGTGCTCGATCGACATCACCGCTCGTGATCTCGCGGTAATGGGGGCGACCCTGGCGAACGGCGGGGTCAATCCGCAGACCGGGATCCGCGTTGTCGATGCTGGCGTGTGCGGACCTGTACTGGCGGTGATGGCCACGGCCGGCATGTATGAAACGTCGGGTGACTGGCTGTACGACGTTGGCCTTCCGGGGAAAAGCGGCATCGGCGGTGGGGTTGTGGCCGTATCCCCGGGCAAAGGGGGAGTGGGCGTCTTCTCGCCGCCCCTGGATGCCGCCGGGAATAGTGTCAGAGGGCAACTCGCCGTTCGCTACCTTTCCAGGGAGCTCGGTCTATCACTTTTTGCCTCCGCTCCTTCGGTGCGGACGATCGGAACTGAGGAGGAAGCACGTTGACCTCGAAATTCGACCAGGAGCTGGAAGAGCGATTCCTGCGCTACGTGCAGATCGACACCACCAGCGATGAGCGCTCATCGACGTCACCAAGCACGGAGCGGCAATTCGACTTGCTGCATTTGCTGGTCGAAGAGATGAAGGGCATCGGCATTCAGGACGTCGAGCTCACGACTTATGGCGCCGTGCTGGGCACCATACCTGCAACAATCGAACGAAAAGTGCCGGTGGTTGCATTTCTGGCGCATGTCGACACGACGGCCGCGTTTCCCGGCAAGGATGTGAAACCGATCGTGCATCGACACTACGATGGCGGGGAGATTCGGTTTCCGGACAATCAGGCACTTGTTCTTTCTCCGGAGACTCACCCGTATCTGAAAGGCAAAATGGGTGACGACATCATCACTGCGAGCGGTGCAACCCTGCTCGGCGCTGACGATAAAGCAGGGGTAGCGATTGTGATGGCGGCAGCCGGGCACCTCCTCTCTCACCCGGAAATCCAACATGGGACGATCCGCGTCTGTTTTACGCCTGACGAAGAGATTGGCAGGGGAGTGCATGCGGATCTGCCCCGGGACCTGAAAGCAGACGTCGCGTACACCTTCGACGGCGCTGACCTGGGCGAGATTGTCTACGAGACCTTTTCTGCCGATCTTGCGGTCGTGCATATCGAGGGCGTGTCGATTCATCCGGGCCAGGCCAAGAATGTGATGGTGAACGCGCTGCATCTGGCCGCGAAGATCATCATGACGCTTCCTCACGTGACGCGAACACCTGACACAACCGACGGACGCCAGGGATTTCTGGGGCTCTATCAGATGGAAGGCAATGCGGCAAAAGCCGACATGCGGTTCATCATTCGCGATTTCGAACGGGATGGACTGCAGGAGCTCGGTGAGATGCTCACGTCGGTCTGCAACGCGGTGCAGGCAACCGAACCGCGAGCAACCATCACCTGCACAATCACGCCGCAGTACCGAAACATGCGGTACTGGCTGGAGGAGGACATGCGTCCCGTCGAGCTGGCGCGTCAGGCGGCCGAAGATGTTGGCATCGATCACTTTGCGACGCCAACCCGCGGCGGCACCGATGGTTCGCGGTTGACAGAGATGGGTGTTCCCACGCCGAATCTCTTCACGGGAATGCAGGAGTTTCACGGTCCTCTCGAATACCAGAGTGTGCAGGACATGACGCGCGCGACTGAGCTCTGCGTCCGACTGGCGGAATTGTGGGGAGGTGAAGCACCGGCCTGACGACCGGTTGATCGCTGACAGTCGGTGAATTTCACAGGTCAGAGACGGAGGTGAGTATGGCGACCAATGCGGCGGCCCCTGCTGGCGGCGCAAGTGATCCGGAGGCGTCCGCTTCGCTGATGCAGCGATTACTCGACGGGATCGAGCGGGTAGGGAACAAAGTGCCGAATCCGGTGCTGATGTTCTTCTATCTCATATTGGGCGTGATCGTTCTTTCTCAGGTTCTGTACTGGCTGGACGTAGAGGTGACCGACTTCGTTGCCGAGCCGGTTCCGGTGCTCGTCCAGGAGAATTACTACGAGGACAGCACTCAGGCACAACTTGAAATCGATCCGACCGGCGCCTACCTGGACGATCCGGAATTTCAAATCGTCGAGCGGACGATTGCGATCAACGGCATGCTCACGATCGAGGGCATCCGCTTCATCTTCAGCACATTTGTGACGAATTTCCAGGGCTTCGGGGTGGTGGCAGTGACCTTCATCGCGATGATGGGCGCCGGTGCGGCTGAAGGCGCGGGCTTGATGGACGCCCTGATCCGCAAAATCGTGAAAACCGCGCCGCGGAGATTGATTACCTTTCTCATTGTGCTGGTAGGCGCACTCTCGAGCGTGGCGTCTGATGCGGGGTACCTGATTCTCATTCCGCTCGCTGCCGTGGCCTTTCACTCACTTGGGCGTCATCCTCTGGCAGGAATGGCGGCGGGCTTCGCCGGTGTCGCGGCGACGTTTGCCGTGAACATCATTCCCCAGCCCACCGACGCGATGATTACCGAAGTGGCCAATGAGGCCATAGCCATTGCCGGCGGCGAGACGATATCGATCCTGAACAACTACTACTTCAGCGTCGTCTCCATGCTGCTGCTTTGCGTCGTGGCGACGGTGATCACGGAAAAGGTGATCGAACCTCGTCTGGGACCCTGGGATGAGTCCTCGATGCCTGAAAACGAAGGCGCCGCAGATGAGGGGACTTTGTCCGTTAGCGAGGAAGCCGAAGCGCGCGGACTCCGCTTCGCAGGGTTGGGTTTCCTGGCAGTGCTGCTCATCGTGATTCTGGCGACGGCTCCATCAGGGGCGCCATTGCGGGATCCGGAGAGCGGGGCGATTCTGGGGAACACCCCGTTCATGAGCAGCTTGCTCTTCATCATCGCGCTCTTCTTTCTGGTTTCGGGAGTCGCGTACGGTGTTGGTGCGGGGACAGTGCACAGTGCCAATGATGTGATCGCCTCGATCACCAAAACCTTCAACGGGCTGGGCGGGCTTGTGCTGATGTTCTTGATGATCGCCCAGTTCATCGCCTACTTCAACTACACCAATCTGCCCGATGTGCTCGGCATTCGGCTGGCTGATGCGCTGGAGAAGCTCGATGCATCGGCGTTGGTGCTGCTGGTCGGATTCATTCTGGTCATCTTTCTGCTCGACTTCATCATTCCTGGCGTGATTCCAAAGTGGGCGATCTTCGCCCCGGTGTTCATTCCGGTATTTCTCCGCCTGGATGTGGCCCCGCAGACGCTGCTGGCGGCATACAGGATCGGTGACTCGCCGGTGAACACGCTGACGCCGCTGATGGTCTATTTCCCCTTCATCGTGACGATCGCGCAACGGTACAAAAAGGACTCAGGCGTTGGATCGATCATCGCGCTGATGATTCCGTACGCGCTGATCATGGGCGCGATCTGGATCCTGCTGTTCATTCTCTGGTATGCGCTGGGGATTCCCCTGGGGCCGGGATATCCGGTCGACCTGTAACGGCGAGCCCTCGATCTGACAAGAAGAATCATTGGGGTGATGCGAAGGCATCACCCCAATGACCTTGACTTTGGCTCTTTTCAGTTGCGCTGCGCCGGCCTCGGCACGTGCGGGAGCGTGAGCGTCGATCCGCGATCCGAAGGAGAAGCTTGGCTGGTGGAGACGAAGGGTCTAAATCCGCCTGACACC
>JBFWRO010000121.1:0-7445 GCA_050248865.1 Thermomicrobiales bacterium
TGGCAGAGCACGACATCGAACGAGGCGTCGGCGAAGGGCAGGTGTTCGACGGAGGCCTGCCGCCATCCGATGAGATGTGTGTATGGGGAATCGACCAAGCGGGCGACATCGAGCATGGCCGGATTGATGTCCAGCCCGACGACCCTCCCCTCTCCTTCGAGGCGGGCGGCCGCGTCGCGGGTGACGATCCCGGTGCCGCAGGCGACGTCGAGAATGGCGTTCCCTGGCTGGGGCGCGGTGCGGTCGAGCAGCTCATGCGTCCATGGGGCAAACAGGAGCGGTACGAACTTCTCCTGATAGACCTGAGCCGGGTTCAATGGTTGCCTCTTTCCACCGGTATGACCCTCAAACTTCGGCCTCGCTCCCAACCGCGGCCCAACCGCAGGAGAGGGGAGTCACCTTGTGCGTTTTGCACCCGTTCCTTCTGCACTCGTTGCCTCAGTCGGCATTGCATGTAACACTTGCATGGCTTGGTCCAACTGCGTCATTTCGGAGAGTCTCCCATGGTCAGCACACAATTGCGAAGCGCCGAAGACCTGTTGCGGCTGAATAAAGATGGGAACTACGAACTCATCGATGGGGAGTTGCATGATGTGATGTCGCCGAGTCCGAGTCATGCAAAAGTTGTTGGCGTACTGGCGATGTTGCTGGGGGAGCATATCCGCAAAGAAAAACTTGGCGATCTGTCTGTCGGAGATCCGCTCATTCTCTTGCGGCGCGATCCGGATACCGTGCTCGCACCGGACATCGCGTTCGTCGGCGCCAAACGCCTGCCGTTGGAGGACTCGGCGTTTATGAATGTCCCTCCGGACATCGCCATCGAGGTCGTTTCGCCCGGCAATTCACCGGGGGAAATCGAGCGAAAGATTGCGTTGTTTCTGGAGGGAGGGGTCGGCAGCGTGTGGGTCGTCTACCCCAGGCAGCGTCAGTTCGTGATTCATGCACCGGACATCGCTCCCCGCGTGTTCGACGAAACGGCGATGGTGACGGATGTCGACGCATTTCCCGGACTCTCGTTTGCGGTGTCGGACGTGTTCGAGGATTGAAGGCAAAAAAGGGGCAAAAGGATAAGGCCAACGGCAAAGATATCGTTGCCTTTGGGGTTGTATGCCGGAGAACGTATCGGCAGTCGGCAGTCGGCAGTCAAAAACCATTGACCAGTTGCCGATTACCAGAAATCAAATATTGGCCTTTGCCTGGATCCCCGGCTCCACGATGATCTTCAACGTATCCGCCCGGTGCTCGAGCAGCCAGTCGAGGCCGCCGGTGACGACATAGTCGGGCCTGATGCGGCGGGTGATCAGCGGCTACCACTCGATCCGGCCTTCGCCGAGAGCCAGATTGCGTATTTGTCGTGCTCGGCGAAGACGTGGCTGGTCACGGTTTCTTCTCGCCCATGACGACTTGCAGGACGTCGGAGACGGTGAAGTCGACTGAGCCGGGGGGAATGCATACGATCATGGACTGTGCGGTGGACTGGCAACTGAATTGATCAGTTTCCTGTCCAATTATCTGATCGATTCATCGAGTATTATGATGGTCAGAAAATCGGTCCCCGTTCGGGAGGTGCTCACGTTCATGCCAAAAACCGTCACGGCCAGCGAGGCGAAGACTCAACTGGGTTCTCTGATCAGCTGGGTTCGCAGAGATGACGAGTCGGTGATCGTCGAGAACCGGGGAGCGCCGGCGGCGGCGATCATCTCGATCGCCGAATACGAGCGCTTGCAGGAGCTGAAGGAAAAGGCACGCCGAGAGGAAGCGCTGGCGACGTTGCGGCGTGTCCGCGCGACCGTACTGGAACGAACCAAGGACCTTTCCGCCGATGAGCGCGAAGCTCTGATCGAGGAGATCGCCGACGATGCCATGTCGGCGGTGGTCGCGAAGGTGTCCATGGCTTCTGAGGAATAGTCCGGCGAATGTTGGTCATCCTCGATACCAACATTTTCGTCAGCTATCTTCTGGCCATCCCTCCAGGTTCGGCGGGCGTGATCCAGATCGTCGATGCCGCATTTGAGGGTGTTTTCACATTGTTGCTGCCAGAAGAGCAGATCAGTGAAATGCGTCGGGCTATTGTCGCGAATCCGTACCTTCGTACTCGAATTGCCGACGAGGATCTCGAGAGTTTTGTCGATGCATTGATCGTAGCTGGGCACATCGTGCCAGCATTGAAGAGCGTTCCGGAAGCAGTGACTCGCGATCCTAAAGACGACTATCTGCTCGCTACGGCGGTGATGGCGAACGCCGACGTACTGGGCACCGGAGACCGCGATCTGCTCGAGTTGCGTGACCTTTTAGCAAGTCCCGCCATCATGACCGTCGCCGAGTTTCTGCAATCGATTGACCTGGCGTCTTCGGGAAGAAACGTATCTTCGTAGACGAAGAATTGCGTCGAGCGAACCGTTTCCCGATGTCAAGCAGGGGCATAACTCGCGGAATTGGACCGACAATTGGGCTTGAGAGCACGCTGTCGAGCTGCACGTGACGCCTCAGCACGGAGGCTGAGGCATCAAGTTTTCAAGCTGTCTGGATTTGAGATTACGCGCCTGAGATCCGCCACGTTATGCGGAAAACTCACCGGCGGAACTATTTGGCTCGACGATGATCTTCAATGTATCCGCCTGGTGGTCCAGGAGCCAGTCGAAGCCGCCGGTGACGACGTCGTCGAGGCCGATCCGGCGTGTGATCAGCGGGGCATAGTCGATGCGCCCCTCGCCGAGCAGCCAGATGGCGTTCTTGTAATCCTCGTCGTAGACGTGGCTGATCACGCCGTGCACGTTTTTCTCACCTTTGACCACCTGCAGGAAGTTGAAATCGACCGAACCGGTGGGGATCCCGACGATCACTGCCCGGCCGCCGGGACGGACGGCGTCGATCGCGGTGGGAGCAGCGACCGGCGCACCGGCCGCTTCGATGGTGACATCGGGACCGATGCCGGTCTGGTCGAGAAGCCATTCGACCGGGTCGCCGTCGCGGGGATCGAAGGTCGCGGTCGCGCCGAGCTGTTCGGCCAGCGCGCGCCGGTTGGCCTGCGGTTCGATGACATAGACCTCGCTGGCCCCGGCCACCCGGGCGGCCTGCGCCGAGAGCTGACCGATCGCGCCGCCACCGAAGATAGCCACCCTTTCGCCGACAGTCACCTGACCGCGACGTACTGCGCGCACGGCCACCGAGGTCGGTTCGGCGATGGCGGCAGCGTCCCAGGACATACCGTTCGGCAACGGAATGCACATGAACTCGGGCACGACGCAGTATTCGGCGAGACCCCCGTCGCCGGCCAGACCGAGGGCGCCCTGATTCGGACAGAGCGACAGTTGATGCCGCTTGCACCAGTAACACTCCCCACACGTGAGCAGAATGTCCGGACCGACCCTGTCGCCCGCTTTGAATTTCGTCACCCCGGCCCCAATCTCGACGACCTCGCCGGCGAATTCATGGCCCATCACGATCGGCAATGTCTTGCCGGTTAGCGGATGAGGTGTTGCTGAGGGGATGAACAGCGGCCCGATCGTGTATTCCTCGAGGTCGGTGCCGCAGATGCCGCAGGCGCCGATCTTGAGAACGAGGTCGTATGGCCCGGGAACGGGGTCGGGGACGGTTTCGATGCGGATGTCGCGGTTTCCGTGGTAGACGGCGGCTTTCATGGGGTCGAAGCGCTCCGGGCAACGGGACAAAGGCACACGTAACGGGGGAATGGTAGCGTGTGAGGGGTCGGGATCTCCGAGCGTATCGCCGTGCGGACCTTCACGGGTTTTCGCGCGGCTCGCTGGATGGGTTCTCCTCGGGTGGCTTGACCCGCCGGAACATGTGGAGGAGGATGAGGTCGTACGTGACCTTCAGCGATCCGGCAATGACAAGTGGCCAGCCAAAGACCGACAGCCCGAGCATCCAGCCCGAAAGGAACGGACCGATTGCAGATGCCAGGCTGCGGGGAACGTTGGTAATACTGGCCGCGGCGGGTCGTTCTGGAGGGGTGACGACCGCCATGACGTACGACGTGCGAGCGGGGACATCCATGCTCGAGAGCATTGCCCTGATCAACAGACAGGCCACCGCCAGCTCCACTGTGGGCATAAACGGCGCCGCCAGGAGCATCAGATTCGCGGGCAGATGGGTAAAGACCATCGTGTTCACCAGCCCGATCTTGCGGGCTAGTCTGGCCGAGAGCAAATACGAGCCAGCCGCGAAAAGCTGGGTGAAGAAGAATATGGTTCCGGTTGTGGCCAGCGACAGGTCGAAGCGTTCGAAGAGCCATAGCGCCAGCATCGATTGCACGGCAAAACCGCTGGCGAAAGAATCCAGACTGAAGAGTGCGGCAAGTCTGTAGACGATCGATTTTGACTCGCCCAGTGGCACGGATTTTTCGTGGGTTTCGGGAGCAAACCACGGGGACAGGTGTCGATAGATAAGCAATGACACCAAACCCAGAGCAGAATAGATGAGAAACATCCCGTCGATCGCGGTGGTCAGGGAGATCGAGGTTCGATCGGCGACCCACTGGGGCAGACCTGAAATCAGTGAACCGATGGCAGCCATAGATGACCCTATCAGACTGTATCGGGCAAAGAGATCGGTTCGCCTGCGGCTGGGCACGGTTCTGGTCAGCAGCGCTTGCTCGGTCGGCAAAAAGACGCTGACATCGCCCCCGGAGGGATTGATTGTGCCGACAAATGCGACGATGACCATCGGCCAGAACTCCCGGGCAATGGCGAATCCAAAGCCGGTGACGATCATCAGGAGCGCCGCCCGCACCAGCAATTGGTGGAGATTCAGGCGAACAGCGATGAGACCGATGAACAGCGTCAGAGCCGCCGAGCCCAGCAGGGTGGCGGTGGCGATGGCTCCAACCTGCAATGTGCTGAATCCAAGTCCGAGCAAATGCACCGGAAGGAGCACGCTGACAAAGCCGTCGCCAAGCGCGCGAGTGCCGCGAGCCGCGACCAGGAGCCGGGCATCGGGGCCGGCTTCGTGAACCACCAGTGATTTCTGGACAGATGCCATTCGGGACCGCACTCGGCCACGCTCCCTCCGCCGATGCTCACAATCTCATGCGAACTGGAGCTCGTTGGCGAATGATATCGGTGTGTCAGTGACTGAGTGCGGTTTCCGCCGGGAACCCCACCGCAGGGATCGTCGATGCACACGAGCATTGGAGAGCGACCACGCACCTGCCGGTTCCCGCAGGCCTCGGCGATCCGGTTCGTTGTCGATGGCGATGATCTGGTGATGGACAGCCGCCCCACGGCAACCCGCCTCGCGAATATCGCCATCCATCCCGAGCTCGCCTTCACCCTGCCCGGATATCCGAAAGGTGACGAAACGCTGTCAGGGGAAGGCATGCCGCCGACGACGATCAAAAGCGCGTCATCGATGCAGAAACACGAGAGCGAGATTCTCAGGCTGAACTCAACGTACGAGGAGCACGCCGGCCTCTGCGCGGTGGCAAGTCGCGTGACCGTGACGAGGGTGCGGCATTGTGTCCACTCGCAGGAAGTCGATAGCCGTTCAGCACGTTTGCGCTGACATCCTTGGGAACCGACGAACTCCTGGAATTCCGAGTCGATCTTCCATCGTCGACATCTGTTGCCTATACTCCATAAGCAATTACAAGCCCAAGTCCTGCGAGAGCCTTCGCGGCAGCAGGCCCGAAACGGCAGGGGACTTCGTCGATGACGGCGCAAGCTTCGCGTCCACGTCATACCTGGAGGTAGTCATGGCAGAGCAACCTTTCGACGACGCACGATCCGAAGCGTTTTCCGGCAAGATGGTCGACATCCTCAATCACGCCAGCCTGGCGTTGATGATGAGTATCGGTCACAAACTCGCGCTGTTCGATGCCATGGCATCCCTTCCCAGCGCAACCATTCCTGAAATCGCCGCGGAGGCCGGGCTCCAGGAACGCTATGTGCGCGAGTGGATGGGCGCCATGCTTACCGGCGGTATCGTCGAGTACGACGACAGTGCCGATGCCTTTACCCTTCCGCCCGAACATGCAGCCTGGCTCACACGGCAGGCGGGAGTGAACAACCTGGCGATGCAGACACAGTACATTCCTCTCCTGGCGCAGGTCGAAGCGCCGCTCATCGAATGCTTCCGCGAAGGGGGAGGCGTTCCCTACTCGTCATACCCCGCTTTCCAGCGATTGATGGCGGAAGACAGCACGGCGGTGCAGGACACGGTACTGCTCGACGTGACCCTGCCGCTTGTCCCCGGAATCATCGACCGATTGACCGACGGGATCGATGTGCTCGATGTCGGGTGTGGCAGCGGCCATGCCCTGAATCTGATGGCCCAGGCATTTCCCAACAGTCGGTTTACTGGGTACGATTTTTCACATGACGGGGTTCAGGCCGGACGAGACGAGGCCCGCAGACTCGGGTTGACGAACGTGCAGTTCGAAGAGCGGGATGTCTCCAAATTCGACGACGGGCGAAAATTCGACTTCATCACGGCCTTCGATGCCATCCACGATCAGGCCAAACCCGCTCAGGTCCTGAAAAATATCGCGACCGCCTTGCGACCTGATGGCACCTTCTTGATGGTCGACATCGCGGCGTCGAGCAGGATGCATGAAAACATCGAGCATCCGTTGGGGCCACTTGGCTACACCATTTCGACGATGCACTGCATGACAGTGTCGCTGGCATTGGGTGGCGAAGGACTCGGCGCGATGTGGGGCGAGCAAAAAGCCGTGGAGATGCTGAATGCGGCCGGATTCGACGACGTCGGCGTCACCAGAGTCGAGGGTGATTTCCTGAACAACTATTATGTTGCTCGGAGAACCAACGTCGCCTGAGTCATCGCTGCACGTTGCGCCAGCTCCGGCAAGTCACCGAAAAAGAGGACGTTCAGCGATCTGCTTACTCGTAGACCTTTTCAATCTCCGGCTGTGGTTCCTGGCCCAAATCTGAACAGGAACAGCTGGGCAGGGTCAGCGGATTCGTTGCTGAGAACGACAACCTGGTCGGCGCCCACGAACAACTCTATGCCTCGCGGACCTACGAGGATGGTGTCGGAAAGGCCCAATAGTGGTGCGCCGTCGAGACCGGTGCGGCTATATCTCAAAGATCCCTGCGTCACCAGCGCCACGGAATTTCCGCCGGCTGGAGGCGTAAACGCGATCGAGCCTCCTGGTTCAACAGTGATGGCATCGAGGAGCCATGTGATTGGGCCGTCTGGGAGTGGAGCGTCCGCCTTTCCAATGGCGTACTGCTCGACTGCATCGAAGTACCCCTGCGGCAGGTTGTTGCCCATTATCCCGTCGCTCAGGTTGAAGAGAAATGCGCCGACGTACACCGCCGGGTCATCAGCGCCATTCGACACCTCCAGAACGGTGTCCATACTCGCCACGAACGAGTCTCCAGGCGCCGCGACGAACTCGGCTGGACCATCCATGTGCTCTCTGCTCGCATCTGTTGAGCCTTCCGGGATGAAAAGGACCTCGCCTT
>JBFWRO010000122.1:0-7418 GCA_050248865.1 Thermomicrobiales bacterium
CTTCTCTTGCCAGCCGGTCGCACATGTTGGTGATATCGGCGGTCAAACCCCACCATGCATGAAGTACCAGAACGCCGGGTCCAGATCCACTTTGCGGCTGTGCCAGATATGCTGCATGGCCGGCTGGCTCGATTGTTGTCCATGTGCTCATGTCCCAACTCCTGCATGTGTTGAGTTGCTGATGGGTACGACGTCATGTCAGTGGGGATGTGAGATTGTCGAATGATGAAATCTAACGCCTCCACGGCTCAGGCGGCATCCTGCCGGATTTCGCGCATCGGGCGAGGAAGCAACACGCTGCGCTCGTCATTCGGGCCAGGCGACGCGCAGACAACGTGCGTGATCCCATTGGTGCAGCACCCGTCGAGTTCGTCGGCGTGTGGTCCGAAAAACACTTTTCGAGAAGCAGATCGATCACAACCATCGAGAATATCGCTCCACGTGGCACGTTCCGTGCAGAGTGTCCTGATGCGAGCGAGTCGATAGTTACTGTTTGGCAAATCTCTATGGATAAAGTTCGCCGGCACTATTCGAAACTCGTTCGCTCTTCAGCCGGAAGAACGAGGCGTCGCGAACGTGGATCAACGCTCGACTCTATCGAAAGGATACGAGGTGATGGCACCGAAGGGCCGGTTTTCTCAAGGTCGTGAATATCGCGAGTCTGGAACGAAGGCAGGGGTAGGTTCGCGTCCCGGAGTGACCGACCCGAAAGACCTCGAACCCATGGAGCCACCCGCATCCGATGAGGAAACGGCATCCTATGGCGATCAGACCGCTTACGGAGGCATATCTTCGAGCGAGAGCAAGCAACCAGCGGAGGAAGGAACAATGGACGCCGCGGCAGAAATCGTCGACCACTCGAAGGATCAAGCCGGGTCGGACAAAGAAGGAGCGGATATTGCCCAGCGGGACGAATCCGAACGTCGACACGGCCTGCATGAATCTGGAGAAGGTTCGATGAAGTCAGCCGGGTAAGGAGGAGTATGCCTGACGCCGACCCGCAGGAGGGCGTCAATTCCTGGAATGGGGCCGTCGTCATGTAACACGGCACGTGCATGCGCAATCTCGACCCAGGCGGCTGTGCTCGAGCATGAAGCATTGACGCCAAAGGTGTTCGAGGGTCGTTGTCAGACTAGTTGGTTGGACGGCAATTCGGCCTCAGGGCCAGCTTGTTTCCAGGCGAGGCGTGACGAGAATCTCCTGAACCACCGAGCCCTGGGGCATCGTGACAGCGAAAAGAATGGTTTTCGCGACATGGTCTGGATCCTGAAGATTTTCCTCTGGCGGCAGCGGAATGCCCTGATCCCTGAATCGGTCAAAAAACTGCGTCCGCATGCCGCCCGGAATCACCGTGATCACATCGATGCCGCACTCACGACCCTCGACACCCAGGCCCCGGCTCAGTCCCACGAGTCCGAATTTTGATGCGTGGTATGCCGAAGCACCTCCCCAGGCGCGCAGCGCCGCAGTCGATGCGACGTTCACGATATGTCCGCCTCCCTGGCGGCGCATAATCGGCCACACCAATTTAGCAAGAAGAAAGGGCCCGCGGAGATTGACGCCGATGACCTGATCGAACTGCTCGACCGATAATTCTTCGATCCACAGGGTGTGATCGATGCCCGCGCAGTTTATGAGCGCATCGATCCGATGAAAGCGAGAAAAAGCCTCAGAAACAGCTTGCTCCATTGCCTGCGCGTCTGTCACATCTGCAGAAAAGCGCATGATCGTGCCAGACCCCAGGCTCCTCGCCGGTTTCGTGGACGATCGAATGTCGACAGCCGCGACATGATAGCCGGCATCAGCGAAGGCTGTTACGGTCGCCGCTCCCAGGCCGCTGCTCGCACCGGTGATGAGCGCGACCTTGCCCAGTCTCGAATTTGGAGTTGTTTCGTTCTGCTGAATCTCATTCATTATTAGTCTCCGGCCGCAAGGTCGAAACTGGCTTCGCTGTCACCGGACCTCAATAAGTCGGAATAGAGATCTCCGGTTCGCCGCGCTACTACCTGCCAGGTGAACATCGATTCAACGCGCCGGCGACCCCGCTCACCGAACTCTCGCGACTTCGATGGATTCGTCAGTAGCGAGTGCAGAGCAGCTGCCAGCGCAGCAGGTTCTTCGGGATCGACGAGAAGTCCAGTTCTCTGGTGCTGTACCGTGTACTTAATGCCTCCAACGTTCGATCCGATGACTGGACGCCCGCATGCCATGGCCTCCAGGGGTGTAAGGCCAAACGGTTCGTACCAGGGAGTCGTCACCATCACATCGCCTGCGCCGTAGTAATGCCGTAGTTCCTCCCGCCGGCGCTTGCCGACGATGAAAACGCGGTCTGCCACGCCGAGGTCCCTGGCAAGGCGATGGATCGCTCCGATTTCAGGGGTCGCCGCAGAATCAGGTTCGGGTGTCTCGCCGCCGACGATAACCAGCTTCGCATCTTCGAGTCCGTCGCCCTGGAGTCGAGCGAGGGCTCGCACGATGTCACGGACGCCTTTGCGCGGCACGAGCCGGCCCACGTACACGATGACCCGGTCGCCAGGCGCCAGATGGAGATCGACATGCTTTCGCGCCTCCTGCATGTCGACCGGACGGAATGTGCGCTGGTCAACACCTAATGGAATCGTCGCGATCCTGTCTGCCGGTGCGTTGTAGTGGGCGGACAATTGGTGAACCTCGTCCGGGCACGTAGCGATGACGCGATCGACACCCCGAATGACGGCGGACTCGACGTCGATGCGCTCATCAGGACTTGTGTCGCACTGGCCCTGATGAAGACGCTTGGTTACGCCAAGAGCGTGGAACAACTGGACAGCGGGAATGCGTCGCCGTGCTCTGAGCTCTGATGCGAGCCAGCCCGACATCCAGAAATTTCCATGGACGACGTCGTAACGAACCTGATCTCGCATCGCGAACCGAAGTAGCTGATCTCGCATAGCGGGCATGTGTGGCCAAATGTCGTCCTTTTTTATGCGCTCGGGTGGTCCCGCTGCCAGATTGACAATCCTCACTCCGTCCGTCCAGGGCTGCACTTCGGGTGTCGCTGGGTCGTCCCGACGAGTGAAGACATCGACCCAGAAGCCGAGTGCGGCCAGGGCTCGCGATATCTCGTCGACGTAAACGTTCTGCCCTCCGGCGTCTTCACCGCCGAGCAGGGCGGCTGGGCTGGCGTGCTCACTGATCATGGCGACTCTGTTGTTCACAATCGACCTCCCGAAATGTGTGGTCTTGCATCAATGCCTGACATGACCGTCGGTTCTCGGTTTGTGATCCGCGCCGATGGAGACGTGCGTCGCCTCTCGATCGCTTCGCGGAATGCATCGTTCCAATCTCGGGTGAACCGTTCGTGTGCAAACCGCCGCCGCGCCACTTTCTGTGCTTTCTCCCCGATGCGGTGTGCGAGCGCGGAATCGGCGAGCAAATCCTGCATCCGGCGGTAGAGCACTTCCGGATCGCAGGAGAGATATCCAGAGACGCCGTCCTCGATGACCGTTGGCAGCTCGGTAGTCGCCAGAGCGACGACCGGCATGCCGATGTGCATCGCCTCCACTACTGCGAGCGGCAGGCTCGTATAACGCATTGGACTGAAAAGAAAGCGATATTCGGCCACCTTTCGATGCAGGCAGCGATAGGGGATGTCGCCCAGGCCGCCATAGTTTTCGGTGCCCATTCCGGCCACATCGATTGGCATCAGCCTCCGGGCCTGCTGCAGAATGTCGAAACCTGTGATCCGGGGACGTCGTTCCATGTGATTCGCAACGACAATGCCGGCCTGTCGATTCCCGCGGTAGCGAATAGAGGGATCGATGATCACACTGTGCTCGATGACTCGGGTCGGCAGTCCACCGTTGTCCCACATCAGTTTGTTGAACTGGGTGACGTGCACCAGGATCGCTCTCGTTTCGACGGCCGGATGGGCAGTCGCCGGATGCGCCGTATGGACGGCATCCGGTTTCGGCGTGTTGTGCTCGAGGTAAATCGCAGGAAGAGACCACTGACGCTCACCCAGAAGCGACGGCCCGTCCACGAATAAGTTGTCCGGCGTCTGGTAAACAACCAGGTCGAGATCGAGGTCGGCCACGCTGGCGGCCGGAACTTCCTGGACCCAGTCCGGCATGTCGAATGTTCTTCCCCGACCAGCATATCCAGTAGGGTTTCCCGGCTTGACAGGCAGGAACCAGTCATGCTCGATGTGGGCCAGCGCATTGAGGTAACTGCCATGAACGTGCCAAATCAGGATTCTCAACCGGCGCATAGCGGCTTCTCCACGACAGCCACCCGCTGCTTCGAGGCGGCCTCGATCCAGGCACGGTTTGCCCGGTCCTCTGTCTGAAGCATCTGAAGAACCATCTCGAGGACCGGGTCCACAGCGAGATTCGACAGGGCATACTCACTTCGCTGACCCCGAGCTGCTGCGTCGACGACCCGGTGACGCCTCTTATCGAGAGGGGCCCATCGTCTCGGGTCGGAAGGGCCGAAGAGCACGACGCTCGGCGTCCTGGTTGCAGCCGCAACGTGAGAGATGCCGGTGTCATTGGTCACCAGCAAGTCGAGCCGGGCGACCACAGCTCCGAGCGTGCCGAGTGTGGTCCGGCCGGCCAGATCGATCACTGGTCCGCGGACTTGCTCGCGCAATTCGGCGGTCAGAGCGCGCTCATGCGCTGAACCCGTGAGGACGATCGTGGCTCCGGTGTGGTCTGCCAACGCATTTCCCAGGCTGGCAAATCGTTCGATCGGCCATCGTCGAGATGGAAGCTTCGCCCCGCAATGGAATCCGACCAAAGGCCCCTGACGGCTGGGTCCTTCTTCAAGCATCGATTTGGCCGTTCGGTCGTCATCCGGCGAGAACGGAAAATGGACCTTTTCGTCGGAGTGCGCTCCAAGCAGGCGAACGAGCCTCGACCAACGTCGTACCTCGTTTTCCTCCTCGACCCATGGAAGGGTGAACGTTAGTCGCCGATCGAGATCGCAGTTCGTCGAAAAACCGAGGGATAGCTTGGCCCCGAGCATTGAGACGAAACTGTTGCTCAAGCGACCATCGCCATGAAGTTGCAGGGCAAGATCGAGATGAGCGTTCTGCATCCGCTCGAGAAATTGCCAGGTTCGCTGAGGGTCAAACGGCGCCTCGTGGAGACCAGGGAAACCGGGGAAGGGCTCGAACCGATCGACGATTCGGTTGTGCCGAAGCGCCTCCTGGACCCAAGGCAGACCAATGAGCGTTATTTCGGCCGACGGAAAGTGCCTTCTCAACGCTCGAAGTGCGGGGGTTGCGCAAATGAAGTCGCCAAGGTACAAGGCCCGAAATACAGCGATTTTGAGAATGTCTCCCGATAATGTGACCCCCATGGCTACGCCCTCTTCCGTATTGGCCAACTGGCGGCTTCCTCGATCATTTCCCTCGCTGCTGTCACCACGGAATCCGGCGTCACTCCAGTGAGGCATTGGTGATGACCGAGAGGGCATGAACGGCTGTAGCAGATTCTGCAGGGCACATCTTCGAAGAGGAGCCGGTGCGGCGTTCTCCAGGGGCGCCACTGCTCGGGTGGATTGGTCAACGCAAAGAGCACGACGGAAGGTGTCCCCACAGCCGCCGCTACATGCATCGGACCCGTGTTATTGGTGATCAGAAGGTCGGCTCGTGCGACCAATGCGGCAAAACGGCCCAGTGGTTGATCGCCGACCTGCAGTTGCACAGCATTCCGAACTCCAGAAGGCAGTCGATCGACGATCTGGTCGACGAGAGCTTGCTCCGGAGCTGTGCCTGTGAGTATGACCGTCGCGCCCATCCGCTCGACGAGTCCCGTGACAACGTCGGCGTAGCGCTCCCACGGGTAAGTCCGGGCCGGCATTGTGCATCCGGGATGAACGACGATGAGTGCGCCACGTCCGTCACCCTGGAGACGTTCGATGACCCAGCGATCGACGGCCTCAGTTGCAGTGATGGGGACGGACAGAACGAGATCGGAAGTCGATGCCGGGACTCCGATCGCTCCGATCAAATCGAGTCCGCGTTTTACTTCGTGGATGAGCACCGTGGAGGGACGATGCCGCGTAGTGAGGAGTGAACCGCTCGCCTCCTGGGAAATGCCAAGCCGCAGGGGGATGTCCGCCAGGTAGCACATGTAGGCGGCCGGAAGACAACTTTGACGATAGGAGGTGAAGATTACCGCTGCATCGATGTTCATTTCCCTGAGGCGGGCGATCATCACCTGTTCGCGGGCCGGATCGTGAGGAATGCGTTGCCATGGATCGACCCACGGAGCCTCGTAAACAATCACTTCGTCGATATCGGGGTGCAGCTCGCCCGCCTGAGCCCCTGAGGGACTGGCGAGCAAGGTGATCCGCGCCTGAGGAAGAGCTCTGGCAAGCGATGCGATCGCCGGTGAAGCGAGAATGACATCGCCGAGATTGTCGAGGCGCAACACAAGGATATGTCGTACGCTCTGCCACTCAGGAGCAATCATGACAGAGCCTCCGCCATTTCAGGGGCGTACAGCGCGGTGACTTTGTCGATGACCCTCGTCGTGCTACGTCCTGCAACAAACGGCAGTATCTCGATTCGCCCACCCACCTCGGCGACGGCCTCCGCTTCCTCGAGATCGCCGGCACTGTAATCACCGCCCTTGACGTGGATGTGGGGCCGGAGGGTGCGGATAAGGTTCTCGGGAGTGTCGTCTTCGAAGAGGACGGCGAAGTCGACGGAATCGAGGGCCGACACCAGCGCCAATCGATCACGTTCGTGATTGATCGGTCGGTTCTTGCCCTTCAGGCGACGAGTGCTGGCATCGGAGTTGATGCCTACAACGAGAACGTCTCCCAGCGATTTGGCACGGCGCAAGAGATCGACATGACCGGCGTGCAGAATGTCGAACACGCCGTTTGTGAACACGATCGTCTTGCCAGCGCAGCGAGCTCCGTCGAGTATCGCCGCCAGGACCTCCGGACAGAGATTGTGCGCGAGGTGAGAAAGACTCACGCGCCCCAGGAGCTCCTGAAGTCCGACGACCGCCGTACGCTCTTTCTGGACTGCCAGCGACGCCGCGTCGACGGCGATTTGCGCTGCCTTATCTGGCGTCGCTTCCACCGTCAGTGCAAGCGCGATCGCAGCCAGAAACGAGTCACCCGCCCCAACGTCACTGCGGCTGGTCAAGCGGTGCGCGGGAACGTGCACAACGCTGTCCTGGCGATCGAGCACGATCACGCCGTCGTCCGCGAGTGTCACGGCAAGATACTCGGCATCGACGCGTTTCCGAAGTTTCTGACCGACTTCGATTGCCTGTGCCAGGGGGATGGGCTTACGGCCAGGAACCGAGGTCCCGACCGCACGACTTGCTTCCTCCAGGCTGGGAGTCATGACAGTGGCTCCCGCGCGAGAATGGCGCAGGACATTCTTGGAATCGACTGCGAGGACGACTCGGCGACGG
>JBFWRO010000123.1:0-7410 GCA_050248865.1 Thermomicrobiales bacterium
GAAGTTGATCGCCCCGTATCCCTGAATCGGCGTGACGGGCGACAAGGTCACAGGCGCGCGGTGAGCATCCCAGGTTCTCTGCACGCTTCGCGCCGAGGGCTGGATGATGGACCGCCAGAACAAGACCACCGTTCCACCAGGATTGGGAACTAGTGAGGGCCGAGAGCACGGGAGGTGAGATCCTCCTCAGAAATACATGCACCGTTCGATCGAGGAGGCTGGGCGACCTGCCGCCAGCACTCTTGCCGATGTCGTGCAGTAGCGCTGCCTGCAAGAGATCACGCTCTACCCAGCCGGATTTTTCGACCTGACGCATCACGCATATCGCATGCGACTGATCGTGACGCGGGAGATGGCGAAATGCCTCGAGTTGCGCCTCAGAGAGAATCTCGCGCACCTGGACCCAATCGTCCGTCGAGGGCGATGCCGGACGCAGATGATTGCGGACCTGCTGCAGACGTCTGGCCATGGGCTTCACGTGAGAGGGCAATTGCAGCGCATCTCGTTCAGGGCAGAAGCCGATAAATCAGTTCACGGATTGGCGAGATCATCTCGCTGGTGACGGAGGAAGAGCCGATCCTGTTGCCGATGAAAAAGAGCAGGATGAGGATCAGGAATCCATACCGCTCCAGCGGCGCCAGTATTCTGATCCAGAACGAAGGCAGGACGCCAACAAGAATCCGGTAGCCATCGAGTGGCGGGATCGGGATGGCGTTGAAGGAGGCCAGCAGCGCGTTCACCCAGAAAAACCAGGTGACGACGTAAAAGAGATCGCCTGATCGGGCAGCACTGTCATCCCACATCATGTGAATGGGTATCGCCGCCACTGCAGCCATGGCAACATTCGACAGGGGACCCGCCAGCGCGACCAAAACCATCCCATGCCTGCCGTCGAACAGCCTGCCAGGAGCGTTCAGCCTGGCAGGATTGACGGGCACCGGCTTTCCCCAACCGATGAAGTTGTAGCCCAGCGAAATCATCACCATTCCGAAAAAGCCAAACGGTTCGAAATGTGAGGAAGGATTGAGCGTGACGCGCCCCTGCCGCTCGGCGGTGTTGTCACCCAGCTTCAGCGCGACGAAAGCATGCATGAACTCATGCACGGCCACGGCGACGATGAAACATCCGAGCACCGTGACGATCTGCTTGGTGGGAGGAAGGCTACGACCGCTGAAAACCTGTGTGGCCAGCAGCAGGAGCATGATGATATAGAGTCCCGAGTTCGGGTCGCCCCTGCTGACAAATCCCAGTTGCTGATTGTGCCGGCCAAACACTCGCTAAGCGCCGGAACCCGGGTAGAGATGGCATGCGACGAAGTGCTGTTCACCCTGATCGGCCAGGATTGGGTCGATCTGCTTGCAGACATCCATCACGTACGCACAGCGCGTGTGGAAATGGCAACCTGTCGGCGGGTTGATCGGACTGGGAACGTCGCCTGTCAGGATGATCCGCTCGCGTTTTTTCTCGATTACCGGATCGGGAATCGGCACGGCCGACAGCAGCGCCCTGGTGTAGGGGTGGAGCGGGTTGTCGTAGAGCATATTCCGGTCGGCCAGTTCGACGATCTTGCCCAGATACATAACGGCCACACGATCGGAGATATGCCGGACGACGGACAGGTCATGGGCAATGAAGAGATAAGTGAGACCGAGGCGATCCTGCAACTCTTCCAGCAGATTGACAATTTGCGCCTGAATCGAAACGTCGAGGGCCGAGACCGGCTCGTCGCAGACGATGAAATCAGGACTCGCCGCCAGCGCTCGCGCGATACCAATGCGCTGCCGCTGGCCGCCGGAAAACTCGTGCGGGTATCGATTGGCGAAATACGGATTGAGACCGACCGTTTGCAGCAATTCCTGCACGCGCCCATTGCGCTCGTTCTTCGGCACGAGATTGTGGATCTGCATCGGCTCGGACACGATGCTGCCGACGGTCATGCGAGGATTGAGCGATGCGTACGGATCCTGGAAAATCATCTGCAGATGGCGGCGCATCTTGCGCATATCGCCACCGCTGAGGGTCGTCAGATCCTTGCCATTGAAAATCACTTCGCCTGACGTCGGCTTATAAAGCTGCAGAATGGCCCGGCCGGTCGTCGACTTGCCGCACCCGGACTCGCCCACCAGACCGAGGGTTTCACCCTTCTTCACACTGAAGGAAACCCCGTCGACCGCCTGAACGGCCCCGACCTTGCGCTGGAAAATGATTCCCTGCGTGAGTGGAAAGTGCATGACCAGATTGCGCACGTCGAGCAGCGGCGCGTCGCCGTTCGAAGTTGTAGAGCTGGGAGCTCCCATTGCCTGTGTTGCTGTCATCCCTCACCTGCTCTCTCACGTTCTTCGGTTCGAATTGCGTCGTCAGCGATCGAAACTTCCTCCCAGAACCAGCACGCACTGTAATGGTTCGGGCCGACCTCCAGGAGAGGCGGACGTTTCTGCTCGCACTTCTCGCGCGCGTAGTTGCAGCGCGGCACAAAGGGGCACATATCTGGCAAGTCGATGAGGTCAGGCGGCAGGCCGCGAATGGGATCCAGCTTCGTCTTGAGCCGTGCGTCGAGCCGCGGAATCGACTTCATCAAACCGACCGTGTAGGGATGACGCGGGTTGGCGAAGACTTCCTCGGTCGAGGCCGTTTCGACGATCGATCCCGCATACATGACCTGGACCCGGTCGGCCATACCGGCCACCACACCCATCGAGTGAGTAATCATGATCACGCCCGTGTCCCGTTCTGATTGCAGATTGCGCATCAGATCGAGAATTTGGGCCTGAATGGTCACGTCCAGCGCGGTGGTCGGCTCGTCGGCAATGATCAGCTGAGGATTGCACGAGAGAGCCATGGCGATCATCACGCGCTGACGCATACCACCGGAAAACTGGTGGGGATACTGATCGATACGCTCTTCGGAGTTGGGAATGCCGACCATGTCCAGGAGCTCGATGGCCCGAGCCTTGGCCTGGTCCTTATTCATGCCCATGTGCAGCTGAAGCGCTTCGCTGATCTGACGATTGATGGTCAGCACCGGGTTCAGCGACGTCATGGGATCCTGAAAGATCATGGCAATCCGGTTACCGCGGATGCGACGAATCTGATCGTCGCTGAGCTTCCTCAGATCCTGCCCTTCGAAGATGATCTCGCCTTCGACGATCTTGCCTGGGGGATCAGGGATCAGCCGCATGATGGAGAGGCCAGTAATGCTCTTGCCGCATCCTGATTCCCCCACGACGCCCAGCGTCTCACCCGGCATCACGTAGAAGGACACGTCTTCGACGGCCTTGACCACACCGTCCTGCGTAAAGAACTGCGTCCTGAGGCCTTTTACTTCGAGGAGAGGCTCGGCCAGAGTGCCATCGGCCCTCTCTCGCGTTCTGCCATTTGTGCTGGTTTCTGTCGCAGGTGCCTGGGACATGCGTTTCCTCACTCGGGTGTCGGAATGATCGATCCGATATTCGTATCCTCAAGCCTGACTGTACGGCGTTTTCCTAATAATACGCACTTTGCACAGGCTTGGAAACCAGCGCGTCATTGCCCCGGTTCGACTCCGTCGGATGTTGGGGCATGGTAGCACAGCATTTTGTCTGCCAGCGGGCGAGTCGTGAGGTCGCCAGTCAACCACGATCGACGATTGCCCGGAACGATCGGTCAATGTTTGCAGCGATCGTCCGGGTCTCACACTCAGCGGCATCCAATCGTTCGATAAGCAGGTTACGACGTGCAACCACTCGAACAAGGAGGTCCATGATGGAGTACCGGCTGGAATTGATTACGGTCCCCGTTTCCGATGACGACCGAGCAAAGGAGTTCTATGTCAACGGCGCGGGATTCACTGCCGATCACGACCATACCGTCTCTGAGGAACTGAGATTCGTTCAACTCACTCCGCCCGGTTCGGCATGCTCGATCTGCTTTGGCGTCGGTCTTACCGACAAGGCGCCCGGATCTGCCGCCGGTCTTCAGCTGGTTGTGAAAGACATCGAAGCAGCGCATCGAGATTTGGCAGAGCGTGGCGTGGCGGTCAGCGACATCGACGACCAGAATTGGGGCCGGTTTGTCTATTTCGCTGATCCGGATGGCAATTCATGGGCGGTTCAGGAGTTGCCCGCGCGTTAGCGTTCCAGAGGTGAGATGGCGTCGGCGAGTCGGTCAGCAAGGAGTCAGGTCGTAACGTCGTGCTCAATACGTTGATTCCTCCGATGGCTGCTAACAGGTTGAAGGGGAAATGCCATATTGCCGCCCGGCAATGAATTGCCAGGCTCACAGAACGAAGTCCGTTGAAACGGACTGACGATCTGGGCACCTCATCCAGATGGCAATGTTTTGCATTGTCAGGCTCACGGAACGAAGTCCGATGGTGGCGTTTGCCTCATTGACGAAAGGGGGCCTGCGGTCCGCCCGGCAATATATTGCCAAGCTCACAGAATGAAGTCCGATGGTGTGTTCGACTCATTGAGCGGAAGTGGCACCCGGTCCGCCCGGCAATGAATTGCCAGGCTCAATGAACCAAGTCCGTTGAAACGGACTGCGATTAGGAATCCCCTTCAGATCGACTCCCGCCAGCGGTCTACGATCAACGTTTTGCGATCTACGCGGTCGTTCGTTTCATGGGCCTTTCGGGCCTGCGGATACGGCGGGATCGACCGCCCTGGTTTGGCCCCCATCCTGCCTTCGTCTTGCGAGGAAGGTCTTGGTCGTCACGAGGGACCCCGTCAGCAGAGAGGGCAACGCATGCGTTGCCGCTACCGCATTTCCAGCGGACAGGCCTGGAATGCCAGAGCTGCGGGGATTGTGTCGTGAGGAAGGATGAGGCAGAGAACCAGGGAGTATTAAGGGATCCTGAAGAGCGCCGGGTTTGGATGTCCGGTAACCAGCCGGGTAGGGTCAATGGCTGCGCCGGCCGCCGACCTTACCGCGGGGCTCGTGTACCACCATCATAGAACATGTGTTCTTATCGGTCAAGCGTGTACGGACGGGAAATGCAGGGTGCCCGACAAACTTCGCCGGATTGATATCGAATGCCACTTTCGAGGTTCTGAACGTAAAGTTTCCTATGACATTTTCAAACGCCTCAGCAGTCTATACTTGAAAAGATGCGCCCGTAGCTCAGCGGATAGAGCGCTTGCCTCCGGAGCAAGAGGTCCCGTGTTCGAGTCACGGCGGGCGTACCAGAAATCTCTAGTGTTGATGCAGATTTTGGCCTTTCTTTCGCTTGGTCCAGCACCTTAACTTAGCATTGCTCCGTTTTGGTGACGGTATTAGCAACGATGCCCGCCTGAATTCAAGCGGTTCGAGAATGAATCTTTCATAGCTATAGCGTCTTTCTTAAAAGTGGGCTTGAAGCGTCCTAATTTGGAAAAGCAAATTCAGCGGCTCTTTGGTGCTACCCGATTCAGCCGTGCAGCCAGATCGGTGACAGACTGGAGATATCGACGACGACAGCACCGCGACTTCACGCAATGTTGTTGGTGGTAGGTCGCTCAGGTTCGGTAGTTCATGTTGCAGGTGCCGGGCAATTAATCAATGGTTGTTAGCCCATGTTTCTTGGTTAGGTTTCGTCTTTGACAGATCGCGCATTATGCATCAGTTAGCAGTCGGCCATTTTTCCGCTGCTTCGCCGGAATCACCTACGCTGACTCCGGTCGTTGCGTTGCCGTATTTGGTCCAAATCTCCAGTCGCTTCGGGGTCCTTATTGCGCTGTTTGGATTGGTCTTCATACGAAAGCGTTGGAGATGAAAAACGCTGTTCTTCCTAGCAACGCACAAATCACGCTCTGTCGCAGAACGCGCTCCTCGGCATCTTCCGTTAGCGCTCCAAACATTCCGGGGTGGTCGCACATTCGAGGTCAACCAGGTTGATATCCCTCCGGCATGACTTCAAGCGAGGGTAGAAGGTCGTCGATCGTGATGTCGACCGGCAGGCTGGTGATATGCGATTCGATGAGGTCAAGCGTGCCGACGAGCGGTACGAGGCCCTCGCCCGTCGCCAGTGCTATTAACAGGAATCGATCGATACGCACATACGCAAGCACGACCGTCCAATCATCGTCGAAATCGTAGTCTGGATCCTGTCGATACCCCGACAGAACGAGCGTCGCATCGCCGATATCCCTAGCGGAGGTTGGCCGGATATCAGATGTCCTGTAGCCCATCCATTCCCAGACACGCATGCGGTTTTCCAAGTCCACCATGATCGCGGATGCGGCTTGCTCAGCAGTGCCGAACTCGCAACCGTTGAACACCACCCAATCCGGAAATCCGTCGAGAAGATCCGGATACCCTGCATTGACATGCCGGTAGACCTGTAGGTCAGCCGCAAGAGTTCCGATGAGCGGCTCTTCCGGCGGCCGCGGAATTGGCGTCGAGGTCGGACTCGGAGTAAACGTCGGTGTGGGTGTTCTGAAGGTTGGGATAGTGGCCCCGTGCTCGGCAGTGAGAGTCATCTCCATTCCGGCCTCCTGGTGGCCAGGAACATCGCAAATCACTTCGTACTCACCCGCCCGAATGTTGACGGTGATGACGCGGGACGCTCCCGGGTCGACCAATTCGTTTATGCCAAGCTCTTCACTTACAAAGCTGTGCTCCGCAGCGCCAGTGTTATCGAGAAGAATCCTTACATCGGTATCCGCGGGAATGATGAGTTCGTTGGGCTCGAAGAAGATGTCCCTCAACTCGATGGTGAAGTCAGGATCTTCCTGGGCTGCCATGTCGACAGAAGACGCAATAGCGCCGGCAATAACGAAAATCAGCAAAAATGTCAGCAGGACTCTCGGCAACATGCTCATCCCATCCTGATCTGATGTTCCGTTGCGGAGGATATCAGGACGTCGAAGGGCGCCGCTTGGTCCTGATGATCACCGTCGACTGACTGTCTCCTGTAGTTTTGTGCGCGCGTTTCGCCAATCAAATCCACTGACGAAGTCAAGTGCCTCAATGCAACGGAAGTTACACTATGGCAAATTGGCAAACGCGAATCGCTCAAAAACCTAGCGGAGGCTTGGGAAATGGATGAGATGCAGGCCGTCGAAGTTGGCACAATCGAGGATGACATAGTTCCCACTAACCGTTCACCAAGAACTTCGCGGCGGCCCATTCCAAAATGGGAGGAGGCTGTCAGAAACCAGATTCGAACCGGTCTTCGCAAGTATTCGAAGCCCCTCGGCGACATGGTGGAACGGGATGCGAATGAAGGCGACACTCGATTGCTGGTGACGGACATTCTTTGCGAGATGCTGGGATACGACAAGTTTTTGGATCTCACCACAGAATACCAAGTCAAAGGCGAGTTCGCTGATTACGGAGTTCGCATTGAAAAACAACTCTCCGCGCTCATAGAAGTCAAGCGAGTGGCTACAAAGCTCAACGCCCGACATCTACGACAAGTACAGATGTATGCCGTTAATGAAGGCGTCGAAT
>JBFWRO010000124.1:0-7404 GCA_050248865.1 Thermomicrobiales bacterium
TTTTTGCCCCTGTGTCGTTCAGGAGGCCGTCGGCTTGGCGGCGTGGCCCGGCGTGGAGAAAGGACCGGGCTCGTGGACGGACAACGCTTCGATCGACTGACACGTTCTCTCGCGTCAGGAGTGTCCCGGCGTTCGATGCTCAAGGGTCTGCTCGGTCTCGGCGGCGGAGTTGCCGTTGGGGGGTCCGTCAGCGACGCCGACGCCCGCAAGATCGGCACCCAGCCCACGCTTCCACCGCTGTCCGAACCCGACTGCCCCTCCGGCCAGCAGATGTGCAACGGCGCCTGCTGTCCCGCCGGTCAGTGCTTCGACGGTCTCTGCTGCGATCCCGGTCTCACGAACTGTGGGGGAACGTGCTGCCCATCCGGACAGTGCAACAGCGCCGGTCAATGCTGTTCCTCCGGTCTCGCCGTCTGCGGGTCGACCTGTTGTCCCGCCGGCGCCTGCGCCCGCAGCGGCAATACCGACTACTGCTGCACCGGCACGCCCTGTGGCAACGAGTGTTGCGACTCCCCGGAGCAATGCTGTGATGGCGAGTGCTGCTCCTCGGGGAGTGTCTGTATCGGCGAAGAACACTGCTGTCCGGCGGCGAATCTCTGCCCTGCTGATCCCGCTGGTTGCTGCTTCGACGGCAGTCCCTGTTGCAGCGATGGTTGTTGCGGGACGTTCTGTGCGTCCGACGGCGCCTGCTGTGATGCGCACCATCCCACGTTCTGTGATGGCGATTGCTGTGTCGCCGGTCAACAGTGCTGCGCAGTCGATGGCTGCTGCGAGGGCGCCTGCTACGGCGGAGGACTGTGCTGCCTGGGATCGGTTTGCACCGGTCCGAGTGGTGAGGAGTGCTGTCCCGAAAACGAGCCTACCTGCTGCATTCCGACCACGACCACGCAGGCTCCGACGACCCAGCCACCCATCACCACCACGTTATCCCCAGTCACAACCACAACGACTGGCCGACCGACGACCACAACCGGGCAACCAACGACGACGACGAGCCGGCCAACAACCTCCACGACTTCGACAACTGCAGCGCCGTCCACCACGACCACCGGCCAGCCGGCCACGACCACCACCCGTCAACCGTCGACCTCGACGACCCAGGCGCCTCAGACAACCACCACCTCGACAACAATTGCGCCAGGTCCGACAACCACGACGTCCACGTCGACCACAGAGCAACCCGGAACCTCGACGACTCAAGAACCTGTCACGACGACATCGACAACCACGACGCTCAAACCGGTCACGACCACGACGACGACCCCATCGCCAGGGACGACCTCGACGACCACATCCACGACCCTTCGGCCGCCGGTTGTGTGCACGCCACGGTGTGTTGACTCTTTCTGCGTCGAGCCTGTTGCGGGCGGCGAGACCTACTGCTCAACCGGGTTCCGGTGCCCCTCGAATCCCCGTGCCTGCGACAGCGTAGGAGGTTGTGAACGTCCTTACGTTTGCGATCTGGAGTCGAACACGTGCGTCGCCTGTCTCGAGGATGCGGATTGTTCGGAAGAAGGGCGCCCATTCTGCGTATTCATGTCAGGCGCCACCAGTTGCGAGCAGGGCCGGGCATGCGCCGGGCCAGAAGTTGTCACCACGACCACGACAACCCCTGAACCGGTTTGCGACCCACCATGTGCGGCGTGCCAAGTCTGTGACGGCGGAACATGCCAAAGCTGCGATTCCGCCGGTTTGCGCTGTTGCAACGACGTTTGTCAGGAGTGCTGCGCCGATGGTCAATGTCCCGGGGGCTGCCAGGAGTGCTTCGAGGGACAGTGCCGATCGAAATGCGCAAGCTGCGAGTCCTGCACGCTTGGTTTCTGCGTCGATGACTGCTTCGCCGCCAACTCCTGCACCACCTGCAATACAGACACCGGCGCATGCGATCCGCGGCCACCCGAGGCGTTCTGCTCGATCACGGGAGGCGGAATCTGCTGCGGCACCACCTGTGTGAACCCACGTACCAACCCCAACTGCGGTGGCTGCGGAATCACCTGCGATGCGAACGATGGGTTCGTTTGCGCCGAAACCACAGGGAACGACTACGCCTGCCAGTGCGGTGAAGGCACGACTCCATGCCACGATTTCTGCTGCCCTGGCGGCACAGTCTGCCAACCGGATCAGTGCTGTGTGCCGTCGTGCTCGGGCAAGGAGTGCGGCGACAATGGCTGCGGCGGTAGCTGCGGCACGTGCACTGGCCCCTGCGAGCAATGCTACGACGGAGTTTGTCGGGACAGTTGCGCAGTCAACCAGCAAGTGTGCCAAATAGATTTCGGTTTCCCCCATTGCGTCAGCGATGAATGCCAGGGGCCATGCGAAAGCGCATCCGACTGCTGTGGCAATACATGCTTGCCAAATGGACCGTCAGGTTTCTGTTGCCGGCCCAAAGATGGCGAATGTGTTACGAACACCCTGTGCTGCTCGGGATCGTGCGTGAATGGCTATTGCGCTTGAAGGAAGCCACAGGAGCTGACCTGCGACGATCAGCGCACAATGACCATGCGCGGCGACGCCACGCAGGTTCACGCGATCGGGTAGGACGTAACGCATGGCGATCGCGACGTCGTCGATCGCATCACGCGCACAGTGGCGGCGAGCACGTGTGGGCAGCGCCCGCTCCCGTCGCTGCTCGGGATCCGCGATTCAGCGGGGACTGGACGCCTGAGTTGACCACCGCCCGGTCATACCTCTAGCAGCGTCAGCCGCACCGATGCTTCGCCCCAGCGCGCGGCATCGGAAGGCTTCCCGGTTACCTCCTCCATGTCGACGATCCGCACCTGCCTCTCGTCGCCGTCGATGTCAGTCAGCGTGGCAGTCGCGTTGTTCTTCCAGATGCTCCAGAGGCTTTCGATCTGGTCGCGGCCCGCCAATATGGACATCGAGCCGTCTCGCTGCACGACGTTGTCACGGGTCATGACCTGCAGCGACCAGCGCCGTCGCCGGGCGGGAGCATCGAGCAGCGCGTACTCCGCCCAAACACCGGTCAGGACGGGCGCCCAGTCGGAAACGGAGCTCCACCCGACGCGAATCTGCAGAAACGGCGACGTCGCTTCATCTGAATCGAGATCGGCGCGAAGTGTGTGAATGCGCGCGCCGGGGTCACTCAGACTGGTCGACGCCCCGACCGACCACGTCTGCCCGCCATCGATCGACCAGCTGAGCGTCAATCCCACCAGATCGACGGATGCCGGATTTCCCCTCACTTGCGGCGCGGCGAAGGTCGCTCCGATCGCTCGCCAGGCTTTCTCGGCGTCGCGATTACCAGCGTCGAGCATGGACGTTACGAAATTGCCGGAACTCGCATACGAGTGGTGGGTCGCTGATCGACTGACCAGGCGAAAGAGATCGTACGCGACTCCAGCATCGCCGTCCCAGAAGGCCAGCAAGTCGAACCCTCCAGCGCCGGCAAGGAACGCTGGCCAGATCCTTCCCGTCACGGTGTTGCGCATCAGCCACCATCCACTGCCGTCCCACGCCCACAACTGGCAATCCCCCGCATGGGTTTCGACGCTGACCACCAGCCGGTTGCCCGCTACCACACCCCCGAAACAGCTCCGGCCTTCGAGACCGGTCGATCGCCAGCCTTGTCGCGTAGCTCCGGCATTCGGATTCCATTCCATGACCTCGCCGGCCAGCCAGGTGTAGAGCTTTCCTCCAAACGAAGCGAGAAACTGGTAGTCCATCGAATGGGACTGGGTGCCATGAGAAAAGAGCGGCTCCGGCTCGCCGATCCACTCTCCGGCCGAGGGATCGGACCGTCCGCCGAGGAGCCAGATGCCCGACCGGGTGGCGATGGCCACTTTGCCGCCGTGCAGCGTCATGTTCGTAATCGGTGAGTCGAGCTCCCGGCTATCCAGGCCACCGCCGGTGGTCATCTTCAGCACGCCTTCGTTGCCTGGCGTCGAATCGGCGGCAATGAGCCTGTTCGCGTAACCGGTGATCCACGAACCCTTGAATCCGGCCAGAAGGGTCGAGACAACGAGCGTGCCGATGTCCATGACCCGGATGTCGAGCCCGTTGCCAGTGGCGATGGCCAGATTGCCCTGATAATAGGCCAGTCCGGAAATGACTCTCCCGGCCCCGAGATCCGCCACCTGTGTCACGTCCGCCCAGCTGCCGGCGGCGATCGACACGGTGCGGTAGACATACCGGCCGATCCCCAGATAGACGTGATCGCCAATCGCAATCGCGTGCGCCCGTTGGGCCATCGAAACCGGCAGAACCGTCGCGTCGACATGCACCGTCTGATATGGCCAGGGCTCGACGCCCTGACCAAAGAGCGCCGGACCGACGCCCGGCGAGTCCCACGAGGTGTCACGTTCGAGGTATAGCGCCCGGCGCTGCCCTCCGACGAAGTCGGTGATCGTCACCCGCCCGCTGCGCCCTTCGGGCAGTCCGTCCGCTGCCCGCCGGTACGAACCGGGAACCAGCATGAACGGCGTGCCATCGAGCTCGATGTCCGCAATGTTCGGCATTGGCAACTCCATTCGGATCAGTGTCGAAAAAACTCGTAGCGGCGGTGGCTTGTCCCTGCCGGTGGCGGAACGACGCGACGAAGGAGCGGAGTGCAGCCACACCCCCGCCTCGTCCCCGAACGTGGTGATCCGGCACCGGGTTTATGGCCCGGCGGGCCATCGGCGACCGCAAGGGATCGCCGCTACGAGGACATTCCGGTGATGGCGCAACGCAGCGACCTTCCGTAGCGGAGGCGGCTTGTCCTCGCCGGTGGAGGAACGCAGCGACGAAGGAGCGGAGTGCAGCCACACCCCCGCCTCGTCGCCCGAACGTGGTGATCCGGCACCGTGTCTATGGCCTGGCGGGCCATCGGCGACCACAAGGGATCGCCGCTACGTGTTTCTCCGGGCGCATACACTGTGTCGATCAGGCGCCCAATCGCCGCAGCGAGTCGACAACCCGGAAAGACGGGACTGCTCCATGCCAGGAAACAGCAGCAGCGTTCGCGGCCTCGAGCTGACACCGGAATCCCAACGGATCCTTCTCTGGATCTGCGTGCTGATTGCCGCCAACCAGCTTGGCTTCGGGTCGATCATTCCCGTCATCGCGCTCTACGCCGAAGATTTTGGAGTGACCAAAACGGCCATCGGTCTGGCGATCGGCGTTTATGGTCTGGCTCGCTTCGTGGCCAACGTTCCAGCCGGACAGCTCGCCGACCGCTACGGCCGCAAATCGACGCTTGCGGTCGGTGGCGTGATCACGGTCGCCGGATCGGCGCTGTGCGCAATCGCGCCGAACTACGAGACATTTCTGGTCGCTCGCTTCATCAATGGCGCGAGCGCGGCGGTTGTGCTGACCGGTGGTCAGATTGTCGTGGCCGATATTGCGTCACCACATAACCGGGGTCGGGTGATGGCGATCTATCAGGGGGTGTTTCTCTCTGCGGTGGCGGCGGGCGCGCTTCCCGGCGGCTGGCTGGCCACGCAGTACGGCTTGGCCAGTCCGTTCTGGGCGAATGCGATTTTAGCCGCTGTGGTGACCGTCCTGGCGCTCTTCTTCGTGCCGGAAACCCGACCTCAGGTGCTCGAATCCGCTGTCCGTGCAGCGAGTGGAGTGGCGTTGTCGTTCCGGCAGCAGATCTCGTTGCTGATGGCCACACCCGGCTTTTTGCTGGTCTGCCTGGTCAGTTTCATCAGTTTTTTTGCCCGCACAGGGGCGCTCTTCAATGTCATTCCCATCCACGCCGATGTGAATATCGGTCTCGAAACGAACCAGATCGGCATTGGCATCAGCATTGCCACGATCGTCGGGGTGATCCTGGCTTATCCCTCGGGAATGCTGATCGACCGCTTCGGTCGTAAGGGGGTGATCGCGCTATCGACCATCTTTACTGGAGGAGCCATGCTCCTCTTCGCCATTTCCGACAGCTTCACGGCGTTCCTCCTTTCTTCCTTTATATGGGGAGTGGGATCGGGCGTATCGGGAGCTGCCCCGGCCGCCTATGCCGCCGACCTCGCGCCGAAGAATATGATTGCTCCTGCGCTGAGCATGTACCGCACTATTGCCGACTTCGGGTATGTGGTCGGTCCACTGCTCCTCGGCGTCGTCTCCGATCTGGGCAGCTCGGAGATCGCGCTGATATTCACCGCCTGCCTGCTCTTCTGTTCGGGAAGCGTCTTTCTTCTCCGAGCGCCAGAGACGTTGCCGCGCGAAGTCGCTCCAGGCCGGTAGCCGCTGCTCAGTAGGCGTCGACCTCCGTGACGACCCGTCATCCCGACCGGAGCGAAACCCCGACCGTCATCCCGATCGGAGCGAAACCCCGACCGTCATCCCGACCGGAGCGCAGCGGAGTGGAGGGATCTCTCGTTCGGTTCCGGCATCCTCGCCAATCGGGTCGCGGCCATCCTCAACGAGAGACCCCTCGACCCGGCTCGGGGAGACGCCTGCAAAGCTCCGCCCTCGTCTCGATGACCTTGACCCGGCTGCGTCTGTCCCCTTTCAACCTCCCCACCTCACGTTATCCGCGCAAGGCTTCCACAACGCTCAGCCGCGCCGCGTTCACCGCGGGAATGAGGCTGGCGAGCAATCCGACGACAAGCGCGCTGACCAGACCGATGGCAGCACTTCGGAGGGGCAGCGAAATGTCAGGGGGCAGCGGCAATTCGTCCAACACCATGCGGCGGGCGAACAGATGCACCAGAATCGCTGCCAGAGGTATCGCCACGGCCGCTGCAATGAGCACCTCGATGAGCGTTTGGACGACGACGCCGGAAAAGATAACGCCCCGGTTTGCGCCAAGGGCACGACGCATGCCGAACTCCTTTGCACGTTCCCGGACGCCTGCAAGCCCAACCCCCAGAATTCCCAGACCGCCAATCGTCAGGGCCACGATCGAGATTATGCGGGCGGTGACGCGCTGCTGATCGAGAACCGGAGACAGTTGGTCCGCCTGGTCGGTTCGCTGCACCTGGAAGAGCGGCGCTCCCTCCGGTGTCACCACCCGGGCAACCGTCTCCTGAAGAAGGGAAAAATCGGCCGGGTTGACCCGCACCGCGAGCTGGACGCCATGAGCGTTCTCCAGAAGCTCGTCGGTTGGGCCGGTCGAGACGACCATCACCGGCGACGATCCGCCGAGAAAGGCCAGGGTATCGGCCGCGACAACCGCATCGACGATCATTGGCCGAACCGTCGTAATCCGTGGGTCATACGTGCTCGACCCGTCCAACAGCGCATAGCCCAGCGGTTGGCCGATGACGTGCTGATCGGACAATCCGAGCGTCTGCGATGCGAACCCCTCATTCAACACAACCCGCAGGACACCGGAATCGGCGACATCCTCGGGCCAGGCTCCGGCCACCACATCGACAATGAAAATCTCTTCGAATGCCGGCTCGACCAGGCGAAATGCGGACTGGATGGGCTGACCGTCGTATGTGATGGTGCCGGGAA
>JBFWRO010000125.1:0-7361 GCA_050248865.1 Thermomicrobiales bacterium
GGTGGAAGAGGCCATCGTCCGGCTCGGTGGTAATGTCGTGGCCGAACCAGGCGAGTTCCATCTTCCTTCCGGGCGGTCATTCGGATTTGGCACGGGGCCAGAGGGTGGATTTCCGCCTCAATCGCGTGACGACGAGTTTTTCGGCGAGGCGACACTCCCGCCTCGATAACCGTGAGTAATCAGATGTTGCGATCGTCGCTGGACAAGAGGTCAGCGATTTTCGTTTGTGCCTTCAGACCGGAACCAGTCAGTACGACCACCGTTTCTTCCGTTCCCGGTATCGTGCCCGCTTCGATGAGCTGCTGTGCTGCGGCGACCGCGAGAGCGGACGTGGGCTCGATGAAGAGCCCTTGCCGTGCCGAAACGATGGTCGCCGCCCGGATGTCCACTTCTGAAACTGCAATGGCACCGCCTCCCGTTGCCCTGATCGCGGTCAACACCTCGGAGCCGCGCACGGGATTTGCGATCGACGCCCCCTCGGCCATTGTTGGTTGCTGGGCGAAACGTCTGGTGGTGATCTGATGGGAATCCACCGCCGTGACGACGGGGGCGCACGCGGCAGGCTGTGCAGCATAGAGCCTCGGCAGTTGGCTGATCTCCCCGCCATTGCGAAGCATCGTAAAGGCCGCGTATGCGCCGAGAATCAGGCTGCCAGACCCCACAGGCGCCACGATCGCGGTTGGTGCGGAAAACCCCCGCTGCTCCCAGATCTCCAGTGCCCAGGTGGTCACCCCGGCAATGAACCACGGGTGCCAGTTGTGCGATGCGTAGAACACGCCGCGATCTGCATCGTGTTGAGCTTCAGCGGCCGCGGCGACATCGGCGCGGCTCCCTTCGACCCGCACGACGTCTGCGCCATAGGCTTCTGCCTGGATCAGCTTGCCTGGAGATGCGCCGGCGGGGGCAAAGATCGTGCAGGCGATTCCTGCCCGGGCGGCGTACCCCGCCAGGGATGACGCTGCGTTTCCGGACGAATCCTCGACCAACCGTTCAACGCGCTCCTGGGCAAAAGCGTTGACGAGCAGCGCGCAGCCTCGATCTTTGAACGATGCGGTAGGATGCTGGGTTTCCAGCTTCGCCAGCGTCCTCGCCCCTCCGATCGACAACGATGTCATCGGCGTGGGGCGCTCGTTATAGCCGATCCTCGGCTCGATGGCGGGGAGCGTCGCTGAATAGCGCCAGATGAAGCTCGAGGAGGCGTCGATCTGATCGCGCGTGAATGTTGCTGGCCCGTGCCACGAAAGTGGTCCCAGGCAAGAAGGGCATCGCCATGCGGTGAAGGGGTACTCGGGAGATCCCTCGCAAGCAGGGCAGAAGAGCGTGTCCCAACTCATAGCTTCGTATACCCGCTTACTTGGCTACACCAAGACCGAAAGCGATGATCAGACTGCAGCGGACTCAGCATCGCGCTGGTCAACTCGTTGCGACGCACGGCGATTGTATACTTCTGCTATCCGCAAGTTCGTCACCGACGAGCGCCGATGCACATTCGAGCGGATCCAGAGCACAGACTGATCATCTCTCTGAAAGGAGAGGGGGGTATTTGCGGTGACGTACGTCATCACACAGCCGTGCATTGGCACAAAAGACGCATCATGCGTCGAAGTTTGTCCGGTCGATTGCATTCATTCAACCGACGAGGCCGAGCAGTATTTCATCGATCCGAGCGAGTGCATCGATTGCGGTGTGTGCGCCGAAGTCTGTCCCGTGGAGGCCATCTTTTTCGAAGACGATGTCCCGGAGCAGTGGAACGCGTTTATCGAGCTGAACAAACTCTTCTTCGCTCGATAGTCTCGATCACGCCTCGGGCACCGGGCTGCCCGAGGCATCTTGTTCTTCGCTTTCGAAAACTGGTAGATCGGCTTGCCAGAGTGCATTGTCGGCGATCCAGGTTACTGTCCCTGTGGCACCACTGACGTGCAGGTCGCTCATCGAGAGATACGCTTCGTGGACTTCTCCGTCCAGACGACCATTGACGTCCGGACCGAGGAGGAAGACCGACGCGTTCCCCGACTCACTATTCCAGGCAATGAGCCTTCCTTCATCCGAGCCCCCATCAGCAACATAAATTGTCTCGCTCGAGGCGTCGAAGGAGATAGCAGCTGGCTCCGTAATGCCAGGCTGTACGGGAAGGGATGATCGTCCAACCACATAGCCTTCTTTCAGGGTATAGAGCTCACCTGATGAGTAGAGAACGTGAATCGCGCCGTCGATCGCCATCCCGATGGGCGATTCGGGCAAGAGGTCGCTATCACGCTGAATCCAGCGGGTGGTTTCTCCAGAAGCGGGATCGATCACGACGATCTCGGCACTATCGAGATCGATGACATACAGCCTGCTTCGAAACACGGTTGCATCGATATGGCTCAGCCCGAATTCCGCAGGCCAGTTCGGCAACACCGTGGCCGAGCCGTTCACCGCGTCTCCGAAAAAGTACGACGTGCCCTCGGTCGTCAACGCCAGCGTCGAAATGTCTCCGCCGCCGGCCATCAGCGAACCGGCGGATTGTTCTGGAATGAGCTCGGGAAGCGCTACCAGCTGTCTGCTCTCCACCGCAATGGAGAAGAGATCACCGCTGAGGAGATAGAGCACACCCGCCGCCTGCAACAACGACGGATCGTGATCGCGCAAATCCTCGGGAATGATGCCGACCTTGCGAGGATTTTGCAGACGCACAACCGCGTTCAGATAATCATTTGCCGCGACGATCTGCAACCGCAACGATACTGCGTCGTCGCTGTCGGACTCATCGCCGCCTGCTCGTTCCAGCAGGGTATGCGCGCCAGGAAGCAGGGCATTGACCAGATCGGTGTCCTCAGCGGCAATCGCTGCCGCAACGGCCTGGCTGTACTCTTGCGCGGTGGCGCTTTCTGGATAGTTCCGCTCGGGCCGGCGCTCCGCTGCAAAATAGGCCGCGGCGACGATTATTGCGATCGCAGCGGCCACCAGCAGTACCGCAGTCAGCGGCGGCGCCCCGCGTGGCAAGCGAGACCGAATCGCACTCGGGGTTCCGCCGCGGCCGGTCGAACGATAACGGTGCAAAGCGTCGGATCCAGGCGGCCGTTGCAGTAAACGCGGGCCGCTTGATGTGATGAGATCGCGCCGAACGTTGGGCCCGGATGCAAATGCGGCTGACGCATGGATCTGGTCAGTAGGAACCGGAGGAAGCGGCTCTGCGCTATCCGCAGGCGGCGGAAGCGTCAAGGCGGGCGCCTCTTCCGAGACCTCAAGCCAAAGGTACGAACCACTCGAACCGGCTGCCTTCTCCAGAGCATCTTCGCTCATGAACGCTGAGTCGCTCGCGGTTTCCTGGCTGGCCAGCAATGCCAGTCGATCTCCGGTGGAGAGTGTTGTCTCCCGAATCTCTGGTATTGGCAGGGCGTTTTCGCTCTCTGTCTCTTCAGACGAGTGGACGGGCAGAAAGAGCAATTCGCGATCCTGCCAGAGGGCTGCTCGACAGGGCGAGGTCACTGCCAAATAGAGGCGATCCTCTTCCAGCGCTGCGATTGCCATTCCCACAACGGGACGACCGGTGCCGTCATCGTCATGCTGCGCGAGTAATTGCAATGTCGTCTCGACCGCTGAGGATATGGCCACATCGACCGCGAGCAGAGGCGATCCGAAAAACGAGTCGGCAAGCTGCTCGAGTAAGAGGTCGGCGTTGATTTCCTGATGATTGTCCGGAGCGAGGGTCGACAACACCGCCAATAAGCGTCGACGCCCCCAGCCATGTTCCTGATCGAGAACGCCCGAAGAAAAAACGGCAGGAGCGGTCGGTAAAGTTTCACCGGCATCCGATGGAGACAGAGGCATTTCCTGGTGCGAGGAAGAGTCCGCCTGCATGATGCCGAACCGCTCGTCGTTGGAGTCCCGCTGGAGGCCGGCCGCACGATTTGGCGACCGGTAGGTGCTGATGAACCTGCGGAGGAGTATAGTCGCCGTCCGGGAAGGGCGTCGACGGCCGATCACGTGGTCGGCGCGCGATGAGCCGTTGAGGTAGATCATACGAAAGCCCCTCAAATGACGGAGTCGGCACACAACACGAATCACTTCGATCCTCATCCAACTGACCGTTTGCCCCGGCTGGCGGTTCTGCTGTCCGGTGCAGGGCGCACTCTCGACAACCTCCTGCAGTGGATCAGGCGGGGGGACCTGTCTGCCGAGATTGTGGTCGTAGCCAGCTCGAAGTCGCTGGCGAGGGGGCTGCACGTCGCGCAGAGCGCCGGAGTGCCAGCGATTGTGGTCGAGCGAAAGGATGCTTCCTCCGATGAGGAGTTCTCAGGCAGCGTTTTCGACGCACTTGCGCCGTTCGAGCCCGATCTGATCATTCTGGCGGGGTTTCTGCGGAAGCTCGTCGTTCCTCCCGAATGGGAAGGCCGCATCCTCAACATACATCCCGCTTTACTTCCAGAAATGTCGGCTGCGTCTGGCAAGGGTTTTTACGGAGAACGAGTCCATGCCGAGGTGCTGCGCCGGGGAAGCAAGCTGTCGGGGGCAACGGTCCATCTGGTCGACAATGACTACGATAGCGGCCAAGTGCTTGCACGCGCTGTCGTGCCGGTGGAGCCGGAAGACACGGTGGAAAGTCTCGCCGCTCGCGTGTTCGCCGCTGAGTGCCAACTCTATCCAACGACCATTCGTGACTATCTGGAAACAATCAAGTTTCAGGATGCATGTGGACCATAGTCAGCTCGCTGGAGATAGGCCTCTGAAACGCAGAATTCGTGCCTTGACAACTTGACACTTTGATCGGGAGGAATGATGATACCAGCACGTCAGTACTCGTATCGCAGCCTTCCTCATCACCGGGCGACTGGCGATTCAGTACCAGTGGCGATCAACGAGTGGGAGGAGCCGTCGCGAATTCCGTTTGCGACGGGATTGGCGGACCGTCGTCCGCGAAGCGGTGGAGGATTTGGATGGATATTCTTGTTGGGTTACTGATGGTCCTGATCGGCGGCGGTCTCGTTCTGGCGGGCCTCAGGGTTTTCATGTTGCTTCTGCCGGTGCTCGGGTTCATGGCCGGCATGTCGCTTGGCCTGGCGCTCATGTTCTGGGCGTTCGATGAGGGGATCCTTTCGACGGCCGCGGGAGTCGTCGTCGGTATACTTATCGGCATTGTCTTTGCGGTGCTGTCGTATCTTTTCTGGTACGTCGCGGTCATCATGGGCGGCGCGACGATTGGCGCATCACTCGGTGCGGGTCTGATGAACCTCTTCGATGTCAACACAAACTGGGTAATTGCTGCCGCAGCGATCGTTGGGGGAATCCTTTTTGCGCTTCTTACGATGGTTCTGGATCTGCCCGTTTACTGGGTGGTAGTCGTGACGGCGTTCAATGGCGCGGCCTGGGTGATCGGCGGCGCATTGTTGATCTTCGACAGGATCGAGCGAAGCGAGTTGGGGTATGGCGTCGTCTGGTCAGCGATTGACGAGAGCTTTTTCTGGCTGATCGCCTGGGCAGTCGTGGCCGCGATCGGAATTGGCGCGCAACTCTCGAGCCTGGCGCGTGTTGTTCTGCCTGACGACCCCTGGACGAGGACTCCCGCGCCGCAGATGTAGCGCCCGACATCACGAGGTACTCACACGGCCGGGCTGCCAAAGGGCAGTCCGGCTGTTATCTGCATGTGGCTCTGACACCGATGCCGGGACCAGGAATGGTGCAGGCCCAAGGTGGTCCTGCCAGTCGTCCAGGCGTTCGGAATCCGGTGCGCCCCGCGTTTCGCCGGGCGTTCAGGACACCCAGTACCAGTTGGCGAACTGTGCCGTTAGCAAGATGAGCAGGACGGTCGAAATCGCCACGACTGGAATACGCAGCCAGCGCGGGCGCAGCAGAATCGCCATCACCACAAAGAGCGGGAACAGCGTCAGACCAAATCGGGGCATGCTCATCAGCGGATGAACGGTCGATGGACTGAACAATGGGATTACCAGGCCGGGGATGAGATACGCGGATTGATAGAGCGGCAACACTTTCAATCCAACGATGGCGAGTGTGATGAAGAGCACAGTCGCGACGAGCTCGAGCGTGTCGCTGTCGGCCACAAGCTTGCGAAATGCAGGGTCGCTGACGAGCTCGCGACTGGGATTGTCGTTAAGCTGGCGGAGCCAGCTCCAGTCAGCGCCTTCGACTTGCCAGATGCGCGTCTGACCATACTGCGTGAGCGTCAGGTCGCAGCCGCTGACGGCGCACTTCATCGTTTCCCAGGGCCAGGCGAAGGTGCGATTCCACTGATTTTGGACATCGATGAACTGCCGCCATGAACCTTGCATGCGTTCGAGATGCCAACCGAAAAGTACGGGGCCCAGCGCAGGCATCCCGACTGCGATGATCCGCGGAAACAGATTGCGCAAGTAGAAGCCATATTGCTGAATGAACAGGACGAGCAGCGGAAGCCCCAGGAATACACCGTAGGATCGAGTCAGTGACGCCAGTAATCCGAGAAATCCGGCGATCCACCACTTTCGGAGTCGTGCCGCGTAAAGCGATCCGGCAGCGAACATCAGGAAAACCGACTCCGTATAGACGGCTGAGAAAAACAGCGCTGTCGGAAAGAGCGCCAGCACCCAGAGTGAACGCCGGGCGATCTCCTGACCCAGATCCAGTGACAGGAGCCGGTATAGAACCAGCAAAGCGATGGCAAACGCGCCATTGGCGATGAAATAGCCGGAGGTTTCCTCCGGCAGTCCGGTGAGCTGCGAAACCCAGCGCATCGAAAATGGCAGCACCGGCCAGAACGCAGCGACAGCGTCGTGGTAGTCGTACCCCTCGATGGCGATCAATCGGTACCAGAGCCCGTCCCAGAGCCTCAGCGGTTCGACGATATGCGCCTGCCAGCCGGAAAGAGGTGGTCCATCCGTTCCGTAAGGGGGCGAACCGCTGTTCATCGTTCCGTGTCGGTATGCCAGGAATGCCGCTCCATTGACGACAACGAAATGCACCAGCCAGACAAGCAGTGGAAATCCCCATGGATGGCTCAGCCTGACGCGGACAGCCGGAGCAGCCCGAACCTGAGTTGCAGGCTGCTGACGGATGGGAACCGTGTCGTCACGATCCATCGGGGACGGCGTGGACGGGGCGAAGGCAGTCATGCGCAAAGGATATGGCGACCGGTTGGCATTTGCGAAGTGGCAGGCAGAATGCGCCTGAGATAGCGACGCATTCGCTGGGCGGTGTCTCGCTGACTGATGGTAGGATGAACGCGAAAAATGATCGACGGCGGAGCCTTCTGGCCAGAACGTGGAGGATGAAGATGAGTGCTCATCAGGTAACCATCGGCGCCGATGTTCGGACATCGGACGGCCACTCCATAGGCAAGGTGACCCACCTCATCATCAATGGCGAGCAGAGAACGCTTTCGG
>JBFWRO010000126.1:0-7350 GCA_050248865.1 Thermomicrobiales bacterium
CGACTCTCGCTCCTGGCTATCTGGTTGCAAGGTAAGCCTGGACGTTCACGTTCTGGATGTGGAGAAATACTCATTCCCGGCGCGATAGCGGGAACTCGGTCGACCTCAGATGATTCCCGCTTTGGTTGCGGTCACTGCTGCTGCTGCGCGCGAAGGAACATCGAGCTTCTGCAGTATCGAGGCGACATGATTTGAGGCAGTGCGTTTACTGATGAAAAGCTGGGCCGCGATTTCCTGATCTGACAATCCCTGGGAGATTAGCTGCAGAATCTCGAGCTCGCGGCGCGAAAGCCCGGACAGAGTAGTGCTTCGAACTGTTTGTCTATCGACTAAGCCCCGAACAAAATCGAGTGCTTCAGTCAGAGCCTGAGCTGAACTGGCGACCTTGAGTTCGTCGCGCGCAGAGCTGTTGCCGAGAGCGCGTGCGACAGCGCTTTGCCATTCGTGGAGCCTCCCTGACCAGGTCACAAGTGGAGGCAAACCGGACGCATCTCGCAAAGCGGACGCCGCTTCCAGAAAGCGATGGGCCAGGCTGAAGCGGTTGAGCCCAAGTGCTAGTGAGGCGACAGTCTCGATTGCTTCGACAAAGCGAAACCGGATGCCGACCTCCTGGTAGATGGTCAGACACTCCAGGAGCGACGCAGCGGCCTCGTTGTACCGCCGCATTGCGATCTCGACTGCTGCCATATCGGACAATGATTCTGCAAGGAGATATCCCGCTCCGATCTGCCGGTAGAGCGCGACACTCTGAAGGTAATGAGCTGTAGCAGCATCATATTGACCCTGCATCGACGTCAGTGCGCCAAGACTGTTCAATGCCCGGCCGTGGCTGTCGATGTCCCCGGTTTCGCTCCAGAGGACCGCGCTTTGGTGGAAGAGACTGTCGGCTTCTTCAGTGTTCCCTTCTTCGATCGCAATCCATCCGAGATTGTGGAGCGAACGAGCTATTCCCCAGTGATCTTCCGATGCTCGCTGCAAAACCAGGGCCGCCTCTGCGTGGAACCGGGCCTCCGGAGTGTTCCCAAGATCACTAGCCAGTGCGCCGAGACTGTTGTGTGCCCGACTTGCTCCAGTTTGTTCGCCACTATGCTGGTAGCCCGCCAGAGCGGCGTGGAACGAATCGGCAGCCTGGGCATAGTCCCCTGAATCCCGCAGGAGATACCCTCGGCTCTCGAATGCCTGGGCCACTGGTAACGACGAGTGGCCGGTTGCTTTGGCCAGCACCCGGTCGTACCACTCGATCCCCTCGGACTGACGGCTGGCCACTCTCCAGAACCTGTTTAGTGCAACCAGGGTTTCCAACAAAACCTCGGTTGTGCTCGAGTCCTCGGTCCGGTTGAGCCATTCCCGAACACTGTCGATGGAGCCATCCAGTTGCTGAACGGCGATCGACTCCTCCTGCGAACCAGCGCGCGTCGTGGCCAGAGCGGCGGTGAGCTCATGAAAATATCCGTCGTGCGCTTCTGCCGCGAGTGACTCTTCTCCTGCCCCTTCAAGGAGTTCTCCTGCAAACTCGCGAATGGTGTCCAGCATCGTGAAACGCGGACTCCCGTTGAGATCGGCCTCTCGCCTGACCAAATTCTTGTCGACGAGGCGGGAAAGCACGTCAAAGGGATGTTCCGAAATCGGCGAACCCCATTCGATCACCTTCAGAGCGGCGGCGAGAGAGAATGGTCCGGGAAAGATCGCCAGCCGTCGAAAGGATTCGACGTCTCGCTCGCTGAGTAAGTCGGCGCTCCACCGGATGGCGTCCCGCATCGTCCGATGCCTGTCTGGGCCATGCCGCGAACCGCCTGTCAGCATCGGTAGTCGTTGCGCAAGCAGCGGCAGCAGCGCATTGGGTGTGACGTGGGCACACCGTGATGCGGCGAGCTCGATGGCCAGCGGCAATCCTTCGAGACGCTGGCAAATCGCCGCCAGTACACCGGCGTTCTCAGCGGTGAAGACCAGAGCTGAGTCAACAGACTTGGCCCGGTTGATGAACAGTTGGACCGAGGGGGAGGCCAATGCGGACATCGGATCCGACTCACTCGCGACTGGAGGCACCTCCAGCGCTCCAAGATGGAACTCCTGCTCTCCCGTTGCCTGCAATCGTTCCCGGCTCGTCATCAGAATGGTCAGCGCCGGACATCGCTCCAGGATCTGGGGAATAATCGGTGCCGCGGCGATCACCGGTTCGAAGCAATCGAGCACCACGAGTTGATTGCGAGTGCCAAGTGCTGCCGCGAGTGACTTGATCGTCAAATCCACATGGTTCGAGTTGGGGACGAGCGCGTGCGCCAGTGTGCGCGGAACGAGATCAGAATGCCGCAAGGCACCCATCTCGATGATCACCGCGCCGTCCTCAAATTCCGATTCCACCAGGCGTGCCAGTTCCAGTGCGAGCCGGGTCTTCCCTATCCCCCCGGGGCCGAGAATCGAGACAAGCCGGATCTCACCACCGGTGATCCAGCTCTGGAGGATTGCGATATCCTTCTCACGTCCGAAGAACTCGGAGAGCGAGAAGGGCAGTCTCTGCTCCTCCGAGGCAGCGTTGTGCTCGTGGTTGCCACTACTATCCATCGAACCATCTCCACAGTCCGAACCGGCCGCAGGCGATTGCTCGTAGAATCCCGATAGCGAGAATCATAGCTGTGGAAGGAGTTCTGCAATGCGCGCGAATCATGTGAAACGCCGGCTCGCGGCCGGTGAACCGTCGATCGGGACGTGGCTTGGCATCCCAGGTCCGGAATCGGCGGAACATGTCGCTGCAATCGGATTCGACTGGCTGACCATAGACACCGAGCACAATCCGATCGATATTCGCACCGCTTCGCAGATGTTCGGCGCGATTGCTGGCGCTGGCGTCGCCCCGCTGGTCCGCATTCCCTGGAACGATCCCGAAAATTTCAAACGCGTGCTCGATGCCGGCGCCTGGGGCATCGTCGTGCCGATGGTCAACAGCAAGGAAGAGGCGGAACGCGCGGTCGAGGCGACCTTCTTTCCGCCGAAGGGCAATCGCAGCGTCGGTGGCGGGATGACCGGTCTGCGGTTCGGCACGTCGGGAGCCGAGTATCTCAAGCATGCGGACGAGGAGATCCTCCTCGTCCTGCAGATCGAGCATGTCGATGCCGTCGAGCGGTGCGATGAGATCCTCGGATTGCCGGGAGTCGCGGCCTGCTTCATCGGCCCCAACGATCTGGCTGCCTCGATGGGCATCGGCCTGGGCGTTCCGCTCGAGAGCGACCACCCACAGTTGGTGGAGGCCTTCGCCCACGTCCAAAAAACCGCAAAATCGGTCGGCGTCGCACCCGGTATCCACACGTCGGGGGCGGCGGGTGTCAACCAGCGCATCGACGAAGGATTCCAGTTTCTGGCCATGGCCAGCGAACTGAAATACATGGTCGGCGGACTGGCCGCCGACCTGGCAAAACTCAACTGGAGCAAATCGGAGCGCGTCGGTATCGGTGAAAGCGCGGTTGCCGGAAGTGCCGTGCGGTATTAGCCGCAGGACCAGAGCCAGCTATCCGCCGACCCCAGCCACTGTCTTTCGGGCCAACCAGGAGGACCCTGATCCTGCACCTGGCACGCGGTCACCGTTCCAGATTGCGGCGCGATCCGGTGACCTACGACACCTCGATATGCTCGATCATCCCGAACGCCGCATGAGGCAATCCTTCCGGGCTCGTCAATTCGGGAACGAAACAGACGAGGGTGTGATAACCCGCTGGAAAGTCCATCACTGACCAGATCGTCACACCCGCTGAAATCGTCGTGATATACGACGGGTTGTCCATGATCTCCTCGGGTGAAGGCAGACCGGACTCCGGCACTGGTGTCGCCCCTTCTTCCATCATGAAGAGTTGCATGAACATCTCGTCGTCGAGCGGCACAGGCGTGATAAGCGACGACACGAAATGGGGCTGGTCCGTCTTGTTCACAAACGTGACGAGCTGCTGACCAGCGACGATATCTCCTTCGATGGCAAAATCATATCCATGAGCATTGCTCGTCGCGGTGATCGTCACTGTCGAGGCCGCGAGTTCGCCAATCGTCGCGGGAAGCGCGCCCGTGACCATTACCTCAGCCAGCGGAATAGGTGAACCCGGATCGTCGCCCCAGATGACCCACCGGCCCGGACCGAGCACGATCACCGCCTGATTTGTCATGCCGGGAAGACCCCCTGCGCCTCCCGCTATCGGCGCGCGATAGAGCCACGTGTCGTCAGGCGGGGGCGCATTCTCATCAGTCGGCGGCGTCAGTGCCGTTTGCACCTGTTCAAGGGTCCAATCTGCTGGCGGCATGAGGAATGCCGCCGCAGCCGGCGCTTCCGTGGAGTTGGTGACATTGACGAGATACCGGCCTGCAGGAAGGCTCGACGGCGCGTCATAACCTTCATCGGTAATGACGATATCGAACTCGCTGACCCCCAGCTGGGGTGCCGTGACGAACGGCGGGGTGGCCGTCGCTGGAGTAGCGTCCTGTGCAAAGGCTGGCGCAACGAAACCGATTCCCAGCAGCGTAACCGCAATAAGTAAAGCAAATCGCTTCATTCAGCACCTCCTGCGCTCGCCTTCCCGCAGTTCGGTAACGGCGGGATCACCCGTCGCCGTCTGAAGCATCGGCGGCTTCAGACCGTATTCGAACGGATCGTGACGATTTCATCTTGGACCATGTGCAGGAAAAAAGGAATACGCGAGCCACGGAATTGCGAAGAATCGCAGGGGGAAAGAAACGACGAGTGCAAACTATCCCCGCTTGCGGACTTTCCAGACTTCCTCGCAAGGCCACTTGCGAGCCCACTCGAGGCTCACGTAGGGATAGCTCGTCGTCGAGCCTGCTGGCACTTCGACCTCGATCAGGTCTTCGATATGGAAGCCGCTCTCGCGCAGGAGAGAAATCATTTTGCCATGCGGCAAATGGAATTCGACCGCTTCGGTATCGATCCACTCGACGCGGTGCATGCCGAACAACGGGCGTTCGAACTGCGTCGAAACGGGAGTCTCCTCCGTGGAATCAGGATGAGTGGCCAGCATGAGCAAAAGCCCATTGCCGAGAAAAACCAGCTGTCCGCCCGGTTTCAGAATGCGGGCCGCCTCGGGAATCCACTCATAGGGATCGCACCAGATCGCCGCACCGTACTCGCTGATCGCGAAATCGAAGGATTCCGCATCGAACGGCGTTTTCTCAGCGTTTCCCAAATGCAGCGGAAACCGGAGACTGAACTCCTCCTGCAGCGCCCGAGCCGTTTCCAGTTGTTTTGGGGAGTTGTCGATGCCAACGGGGCGCGCACCCCGCCGGGCCATCCATGAAGAGACATACGCTGTGCCGCAACCCAGCTCGACCGCGTCGAGCCCGCTCATGTCGTCGGGAAAAAGCCGCAACTGAGATTCGGGTACAGAGAAGATGCCCCACGAAACCTCATCGCTGGCCCAGGCGCGCCGTCCCGGCGCTGCGTACTGGGCGGCATAGCCATCCCATGCCTGACGGTTTCGCTGAACATGTTCCGGAAGCTGTTCGTCGCCCATCTATTACTCCAGAGCATCAAAGAAGACGTTTGCGAGGGTCGTGGGAGTTGATGCCAAAACCCGAAAGTAACCAAAACGGCGCGTAGGACCCTTGCCTATTACTTACTGCCCATTGCCCGTTTCCTCATCACTCACCATCCCCAGCACCTGCAGCAGCGAATCGGCCGGTTGCGCTCCGCTGACGCCATACGCATCGCCAACGATGAAGAATGGCACACCGGAGATGCCAAGCGTGTGGGCTTCCCGGATCGATTCGACCACCTGGAGTCGCGCCGGATGTGAGGCATCGATTGCCCGGATCAGCGGCTCCTTCATGCCGTGTCGCATGCCAATCTCGGCCAGCACATCGATCGAGCCGATATTCCGCATGTGCACGAAATAACCGTCGTACAGGTCCGAAACGATCGCCTCCCGTGCTGACTCCGGCGCGATCTCCACAAGCATGTGCGCTGCCAGCGTGTTGGGGATGTAGCGCATCGCCGAAAAATCGAACTCGACCCCCGCTCGCTTCCCCGCCGCGATGACTGCATCGTTGACCTGATTGGCATTGCCCCCGAGCGTGTACTCCAGATAGGCGTGGTAATCGTTGCCCTCAGGAGGAATGCCAGGATCGAGCAAGTAGGGGCGGTGACGGACGTCCACGGGCACGCCCGTCCAGCGCCGCAATGCCTGCGCGAGATTCGCCCGCCCGATTCGGCACCAGGGACAGATGAAATCCTCGAAAAGTTTGACGGTGATGGTACGTGTGGCCGTAGAGCTCCCCATGCTGCAATTGGTCCTGGCGCGAGAGTCGGGACTGACCCGCGTGGTCAGACTACAGGAACCCTACCATCTCAATCCTTTCGGGTAATGATTCTTGATCGTGTCGCCACTACGCTTCCCCCAGCCCAAAGGGAAGCCCAGAGTCGTCATCGCCAGCCAGCCCGCACGGCCATTCGACCGTATCGTCTCGCCGCTCAGATAGCGGAGCGACTCATCTTCGCTGATTTCGACGCTCTGCGCGAACGCCTTCTGGGGAAGTGCCAGAGCCAGTGCGTGCGAAGGCTCGAATCTGTTCGAACGCACGATGCCAAGTGGCAAACTCGGACGCACGATTGCCAGTTTCGAAAGCGGCAAGTCGGTTTCCGGCATCAGGAAAAGATACTCACCCCGTTGCACAAATTGACCTTCGATCGCGAATCCCGGCAGATACTCCGCTCGGAATCGCTCCCAGAAATTGATGGTCTCGGTGGCCGGGTGCTCTGCCATCGCCAGACGGCGTGCGTGAAGGTCCGCCGTCTCGCCGATGGAGTCCGGCGCTCGCAGCAGCGCGAACGCGTGCCCCTCGCCGTCCATCAGATGCGGCCAAAGTCGAAGCATCCCCGCGACCCGGTCCGCCTTCGGGCCCTGGATCCAGTCAGGTCGTCCCGGCGCGCCTCCTGTGGGAATGGCAAGCGTTTGCAACTCCCAGCCGGCATGGTGCTCGAGAAACCTGCTGATCTGCGCCTCGTTTTCCTCGGCCGAAAAGGTGCATGTGCTGTATAGCAGCAGGCCTCCCGGATTCACCAGTCGCGCCGCATCTGCCAGAAGTGGCTCCTGTCGTAGGGCGCAGCCGCGGACATGCTCCTCGCTCCACTCGCGAACGGCCACCGGCGACTTACGAAACATCCCCTCCCCGGAACAGGGGGCGTCGACCAGCACCCGGTCGAATCGTTGAGCCAGGCTCTTGACCAGATCGCGAACTGGCACGTTGGCGATCACCGCATTTCGCACCCCCCACCGCTCGAGGTTCTCACCCAGCGCCTTGATTCTGCCGCGAACGGGATCGTTGGCCACCAGCAGGCCAGTGCCAGCCAGCAGGCTG
>JBFWRO010000127.1:0-6058 GCA_050248865.1 Thermomicrobiales bacterium
ATGCGCGCCGTCGGCGTAAAGCTTCAGGAGGTCTGCAGCCTCACGACCTCGAAGATACTTCTTCGTGTCCTTGGCGATGATGTGGTCAGACGAAAGCGCGGCAATGCGTCCCAGCTCCCGGATCGACTCGTCGGTACGATCACCGGCGGTTCCGACCACCGAGAAAATCTCTCCGGCCTCACCCTTCAGGGACCGCGCGAAATCGAGCAAAACTTGCAGCCCGACTTCGTTGTGAGCGAAGTCGAGAACGACGGTTGTACCGTCCACTTCGAAAACGTTTAGTCTGCCGGGATTCATGTCGCTACTGTTGTCGAAAGTGGCAAGCCCTCTTCTTACTTCCAACAGTGAAAGACCCGCCATCAACGCAGCTGCGGCCCCAGCAAGAGCGTTCTCCACCATGAAGCCAGCAGCTCCCCCATACGTCATGGGCACATCGACCACCTGCGCCAGGCGCTCCTCTCCAATTCCGTCATGCCATATCAGAGCGTCTGCTTCGTACACCAGAGCCTTGCCTCCGCCAGCAAGATGCTGACCAAGAACCGGATTCTGGGAATTCCTGCTGATGAGCACGCGTTCTGCCACGATTCCCTCCGTGGACTCCATCACCAGGGGATCATCGGCATTGACCACGGCGAATCCGCCCGCTCTGGTAATTCGGGAAACGACCGACTTCGCACGCGCCAGTCCTCGAATGGTCCGAATGCCCTGGAGATCCAGGTGGTCAGTGCTGATGTTGGTGAACACGCTGACATCGAGCGACTGACAGGCGATGCCTTTGAGGAGGATTCCTCCACGTGCCAGCTCGACCACAGCGACTTCCACTACAGGGTCTTCGAGTACTCGCTGCGCTCCCTGAGGGCCCGAGTAATCACCAGAAAGAACCTGCGAGCCATCTATATAAACACCAGACGAGCAAGACCAGCCCACATGGCGGCCAGCATGGCTGAACAGGTGGGCGATGAGCCGTGTGGTTGTCGTTTTGCCATTCGTACCGGTTACGCCAATCGTGAGTTTTGTCCTTGCTGCATCGCTGACCATGTGCGGCTTGTCATCCTCGTCTACCTCCGCAAGAATCGAGATCGCCCGATCTTCGAACGTGCTTGCGTCTGCACCTGAGATCAGGGCCTCGCCGATCATTTCTGCAATGGCGGTAGCGAAGTGACGATGAGTCCAGCTGTAGGCGAGGGCGACATGGCTAGGAATCTCGAGTGGCTCCAACACCACTCGTGGAGCGTCCAGACCAGATGCCGCATGCAACTCGACGACGAGTTCTGCCAACCGATCGAGACGACGTCGTTCGTCGTCAGACAAAGTCTCGCTGTCCGAGGCGAACTCGATCTTCACCGCGGGTTCCAGAAGAAAGAGATTGGGTCCTTCGAGTACCCGCGTCTCCACAATTTTCATCTGGATAAGCCTTCCACCCCAAGCCGGGGAACGTGCTTGTGCCGAAGCTAGCTGCCTGCGAGCACGGCAACCGTATTGAAAATCGCGTGGGTGATAATCGCGGCAGTCGTTCCGAAATACTTCCTCTCCAGTCCCAGAATGATTCCCATGCTGAAGACACCTGCCAGGATGAAACTGATGCCGTATTGGTTGTGCAACAGGGCGAAAAGGACTGAAGTCATTATCAGTCCGTAACGGGGCTGGATCGCACCACGCAAGAGCAGTTCCTCACTGATGCCCGCTCCGAGGCCAAAGAACGCCGCTCCAAGAGGATTTGAGACGCTCTCCGTAATTCCCTGCGTTGCCTGGTTGATTTCCTCGTTGAAGTCAGGCTGAAAAATCGTCGTCAGCACACCGGCAACGATCATGACCACCATTCCAATGAAAAATCCGCCAATGCCTGCCACCACCTGTCGTTTCGACGGCCAGGTCAGTCCGAGTCGCATCGTTGCTTCTGGAAAGCTCCTCCAGATACCGACACCCACGAGCACGTAAGCAAGTACGGTAAATGCAGAGAACTGACTAATCAGGTCGGCCAGCGCAACGCTTCCGGCGTCCTCGGGATCCGGTTGAACTGCGTAGCTCAGAGCCAGAAAGCCGCCAATCCCCAGCAGGAGAGAAAGACCCACCATGTCGATCGCCGACGACTCGTTCATGGGAGTCAATCGTCCGAAAACTCGCCTCACGTTGGGCATGAGAGGAAGCATGAGGCCAAGTCCGGTCGCCAGCCAGACGGCGCCCGATTCCTCTCCGTTGACCACCCGTGCCAGACCGTAGATCGCCAGCAGTCCCCCGGGGAATCCAAGGACCAGGTACAGCCCGACCCTGGCTGATCGATCGAATTGAGCACGTGAGGCCCAGTACGCTGCTCCGTAGCTCAGTGCTACCAGAATCGCCAGCGATACCGCGATGATGATCGAATCTCCCACTGTTCCATCCTGAGCGTGTTCTGGAAGCGGCGAAACCCACCGGCGGCAGAGTATACCGGGCAGAACGGAATCGACCTCGGCCTACCTCATGGGCTCTGATATACACTCGGCGACGGTGGGCGACCTGCATTCGCAGATTGGGGACCGAGTCGCATCAATGGCCGAAGACACCACGTTCGAACCTGAAGCGATACAAGAGACCGTAGCCGGCGATTCACGCGGGAAACGAAAGAGGTCTGGTTTGGGTCGCGGTCTCGGAGCGCTGATCCCGGAGCTTTCTCACTCGATTCCGGAGAGCGCCATCGATACGATCGATGTGTCGTCAGTCCAGCCGAACCCATACCAGCCCCGTTCAGCTATCGATGACGATGCGTTTCTGGAGCTCGTCTCCTCGATCAAGCTTCACGGCATTCTTCAGCCCATCATTGTCAATTTCGATCCGGATTCCGGGGAATACATCCTGATCGCTGGCGAGCGCCGTTGGAGAGCGGCGCAGCAAGCGGGCCTGCAAACGATTCCCGCGGTGATCAAGGACGCCACACCTCAGCAAATGCTGGAGTTTGCGATCGTCGAGAATGTCGTGCGGTCCGATCTCTCCCCACTCGAGGAAGCGGTTGCCTACAGACAACTCATCCATGAGTTCGGCCTGACCCAGCTCGAAGTCGCGGAACGCGTCGGTCGCTCACGAGTGAGCGTGGCGAACACGATGCGCCTTCTCTTCTCCCCTGACGCAGTGAAGACCGCGCTGACCGGCGGCGAGATAACGGAAGGTCACGCAAGGGCACTCCTCGCCTTGGAATCACCAGCCGATCAGGTCGCCATGCTGGAGAAGGTCATTGTCAGCGGGCTGTCTGTGCGCCAAACAGAAGCCGCAGTCAGAGCATGGCTTGCTCGCGCAACGAGACTGACCTCCGAGCGGGCCTCCCGCCTCTCGGCGGATTCGACGATCGATCTGGCGAGCGATCGTCTCCAGAGATTTTTGTCCACGCGGGTAACGGCCAAGGCAGCTGAATCCGGCAAAGGCAGCCTGAACATCCATTTCGACAGCCTCGAACATCTCGAAGACATCGTTTCGCGCATAGCCGGGGAAGAAATCTATTGAGAGCCCGTCAGAGGCGCCGGATAACGTAGGTAACGGTTGCTGTATCGACACTTGCGCGAGCAGTATCGCCCGTTGATTCCGCAATAGCCTCCCAACCATCGAGTGCAAGCACGGTCCCAATCGTTTCCTGCGTCAGTTGGTCGGCCCACCAGCGGAGAGGATGATCCTGCGCATTCAGCGGCAATGGGGAAATACACTCGTGGCGCACGGTGCGAAACTGGTGACCCTCTTCGACGGTCACCATCAGCACCAAACCATCGTCACACGACGATGAACCAAATACACGCCCATGCACACGAGCGAACCGCACGAAATCGTACCTCCATAGCCACGCTCTTGATGACCGGTATACTTGGCGCATGATACGTTGACGAGGCGGTCCGACTGCCCATGGTCAGCGATTTCTGTGGCATGAAAGGAAAAATCGCATGGAAACACCAACATTCGATCTCGGGGAGATTCGAGCCAAGCTCGAGAGTCTTGAGGTGCGACTTTGACTTACCTGCGATTCAGCAGGAAATAGACATCCTTCAAGAACAGAGCGTTCAGCCGGGTTTTTGGGACGACCTCGCTGCCGCACAGGACGCCATGCGAAGACTTGGAACGCTCAGCGCCCAGGCTGAGCGATGGTCGGCACTGCGGCAGTCTGCAGACGACTTGCTCGAATTTGCGGAGTTCTCGTCTGACGATCCAGAGCTCAAAGCGAGCGTCGGAGAAGAGATCCAGGAGCTCGGCCATGCCGTGGACGCACTCGAGCTCGAACTCACCCTGAATGGTCCATACGACAGTAAGGACGCCCTGATGGTGATCCACTCCGGCGAAGGCGGCGTCGATGCGCAGGACTTTGCAGAAATGCTGTCGCGCATGTACGTCAAATGGGGCGAGCGACGGGGTTTTGATGTCGAGTTGTTGGACGACAGTCCTGGCGAAGAGGCCGGCATCAAGAACGCGACGATCGAGATACGCGGGCACAACGCCTATGGCTACGCCAAGAGCGAGGCTGGATCACATCGTTTAGTGAGGCTATCGCCGTTCGACTCAGCACATCGCCGGCACACGGCATTTGCGCTCGTCGAAGTTCTCCCCGAGATTGAGTCCTATGCAGAGATAGATTTGCGATCAGATGATATCAAGATGGATGCGTACCGGGCCTCCGGAGCGGGTGGCCAGCATGTCAACAAGACAAGCTCAGCAATTCGTCTCACCCACATCCCAACCGGAATTGTTGTCACGTGCCAGAACGAGCGAAGTCAGATGCAGAACCGCGAGTCAGCGATGAAGATTCTGCGCGCAAGACTCCTCGAACGAAAAATGGCGGCAGAAGCTGATGAACGAAGCCGTCTCAAAGGCAGTCACACCGCTGCCGGATTCGGAAATCGCATTCGCTCGTACGTTTTGCATCCCTACACACTGGTGAATGACCACCGTACAGATACGTCGGTTGGAGACGTCTACGCAGTGCTCGCCGGCGAGATCGATCCCTTCATCGACGCCTACCTGCATCAACAGATTGGACAGGCGTGATCGCCGCTGACATCGCGATCCGTCGCATCGCCGTCGTGCTGATCCTCATCGGGTTGCCGGCGATCTCCGGCGCAGCGGTTGGTTCGGCGTCGCAATCGTCAGTGCCGGTAACTATTCAAAGTGAAAGCGTTGTTTCTGAGTTTCCCAGCGGACTGCGCTTTGTGGTATCCGCGTCACTCAGCGAATCGGTCGACCGTGCGGACGTGCGCTTCACGGTAGGAGCAAATCCGACATTTTACGAGTCCACGGTTCGCTTCGAGCCGACGGTTGATCCAGTTTTGGAGTTGCCCATCTCATTCCAGATTCTGGGCATTCCACCCGGTGTCGAAATCGCTTACCAATGGCGTTTTCATACCCCGGCCGGTGAAACGTTTGCGTCGATGACCTTCACGACCGAATGGGTGGACAATCGATTTGACTGGGCGGTCTTCGAAGCTGAGGATCTGCTGGTCTTCGCATACGGAACGGACGATGATCTCTATCGATATACAGCGCAGATCGCCCAGGAGACGGTCGAGCGCTTCCAGGCCATGCTGGATGCTCCGGAACGGCCAGAACCAATCCGTATATGGCTATACGACACACAGGATGATTTGCACGGATCGTTGAGCCCCAATAGCCGCGAATGGATCGGGGGCGTGTCGTATGCAGATTTCTCCCTGATTGCCGGTGTGGTTCCAGCCGGCGGCGACGGAACGATGCTTCGAGTCATTCCCCACGAAATCGTTCACCAGATTCTTGACGACGCGACGGCCAACCCGTTCAACTATCCAGCAGCCTGGTTCGATGAAGGCATCGCGGGATTTGGCCAACCTGTTGGCACGGAAAGCTTCCAGGAGATTGTCGAGATCGCGATCCAGGAAAATCGCTTGCCTTCAGTGCAAAGCATGATTGCGGAATGGGGGTCCGAACCTGTTCTCGCCAGAACCTCTTATGCAGCTAGCTATTCCGTTGTTTCCTACATCGTCGATTCCATGGGTGAAGAAGCCCTCAAACGACTCTCCGATGCCTACAGTGAGGGTCTATCACATGACGAAGCGGTGATTGCCGCCCTTGGTGT